>NZ_JBXASN010000010.1:0-195929 GCF_058809335.1 Ancylobacter sp. GW821-FHT10E12
ACGCAGTTCAGCCTGCAGCCGGATCAGCGCCGCATCAGGGTGGGCGTCGTCCGGCGTCTGGAGCTGCGCCGCGAGGGTGACGACCTCCTCCGGCGAGAGGAACGGGCGTGCGGCGAGGATGTCGCGGGGGCTGCGCTCAATCATGGGGCTTGCCGACCTTCTGAGCCCGCTCCGGCGCGCTCGCGGTCCGCTGCTTGGCGGCGGAGGTGTGCGCCGAGCGCCCAGCAGACTGGGCGACATGCTCCTCAATCTCCCGTCGGCACTCCTCATTGTGCGCCTCGACGGCCCACGCGGCTCCAGCCTCAAGGAAATTGATGGCGTCGCCGAGAACATGCCGCGCCGCCTCCAGGGCCGCCGGCGTGAGGTTGCCGTTGTCGCCGGCGCAGAGGGCGGCGTGCACGGTGAGCACGTAGCTTAACCCCTGCTGTAGGTCGTCATAGCCGCTGTTCCCGACGGGGAATGCGACCGGGTGGAATGCGGACATGGCTCCTCCTTCGCCGGTCACGCGCGCTGCGCGCCGGCTGGGCGTTGGTTGGGTTCCGGATCGGAAAGAGTGGGCGCTTACCGCTCGATCGACATTAGGTCGATGTGGAGCGTGTGGAGCCCGAGCAGCGTCAGCCGTTCGTAAGTGTCGGGTTGCATGCCCGGACCCGGGTGCGCGTATTCGAGGATCACCCGCAGCTTACCCAGCATGCTGCCAATGGTCGGCGCCTGCGCCGTCAGCACGGCGAGGGCAAGGTCGTCCTCCTCCGCTTCGGCTCGCAGCGCCTCACCCTCGGCCGCATCCGGCGCATAGGCGTTCAGACGGTTCCGGTCCCAGGCGGCGAGCGCGAGCTCGAACCGTTCGCGCATCGCTCCGAGATCGGACAGAGCGTGCTGGGCTTCCGACCGCTCACCCGGTCGGGCCTTCGGAGGAGTTTCGGCGGGAGTGGTCGCTTTCATGGAATCACTCTCCTCGGGAGGTCGGGGCTGCAATCACCGGGAGGGCCTGTTTGGGGCTCCCGAGTGCATCCACTTGATAATTTCTCAAGTAGGCTTTGATTAACCGCAAGCGGAGAATGCGTCAAGCGGACTTGAGAAAAAATCGCGTGGACGCTACAAAAAGCCATGATCACTCCTCAGCAAATTCGCGGCGCCAGAGCGATGCTTTCCATGACCCAGGCCGAATTGGCGGCGGCGGCGGGCATCTCCACCACAGCGCTGAACAACATTGAGCGCGGAGCCGCGGACCCCAAGGCTTCAACCCTGGGCGCCATCCAGCGCGCCCTTGAATCCGCGGGCGTGATCTTCGTCGCGGAGAACGGCGAGGGGCCGGGGGTGAGGTTGCGGAAGGAGCGGCCTTGACGGGAGACGGTTGCAACGAGGCATCTGAATTTTACGAAATGGTCGTCAGACCGACGGTGGCGGAGTTTCTCAGCCGGCCGTCAGATCAACGCCTAGCTTGTTTGGCATGCCTCTCCCTCTCAGCTCTGGTTGAGCACTACGTCCACGCAACCGCAGTGCCCAACGCAGATCGCAAGGCAGTGGCCGAATTTCGCCGCGCATCGCAGCTCGAAAGCATGGCCGTTGGCCGAGTGCACGACATCGCCAACGCAACAAAGCATGTTGTGCGAGACGGGAATGCTCTCAGCTTTCGCGACATCGAAGCGCAGGAGATCCGTGTCGGTAACATTCGTGCAGGCTGGTCATGCAATGGTTTGGAGGTCATGGTCGAAGTGGAGCCGCGCCAGTTTTTGCTGGTAAGTCAGATCGTCCGAGCGGCAGACGAATGGTGGCAGGCGAAGCTGGGTGTCGCGGATAGCGCCGCCCCTTAGACACTCTTGAAAGCCCAGCGTGCTTGCCGCTTCGATAGGCCGCTCTTCTGGAATGGAATAGGACCTACAGCCGGGGATTGCAGACCACTTGCCCGGCGGTATGCTGCTCCCGCGAGTGGGGGCATCGTGGCATGAACTATCGGATTTTCGTTCTATGCTTTGTCGCAGCGGCTGCTTGGTTCAGTGCAACCGCTGTCAGTGCCGAGAGCTTCGTCCCGCCATCGGGTAAGCAATGGGTGACGCTCGCGAGCACGCAGGATCTGGACACGGCCATCGCTGTCGCCCGGACCTTCCATGGCCAGGCCCGTGTCGTGAGAGCGAAAAATGGCTGGTATGCCGCCACGCTCGAACCGCGGACCGGAACGGTAGAGGCTATTCGCAAGGAAATACCCTGGCCGCCGCTGCCAGCCGACGCCATGCTTTCGAAAGGCACTGCCTATCTTGAAACCGTCTGGCGCTATTTCGAGGTGAAGCAGGCTACCGCGACTGTCTCAAAGGACAAGCAAGGCGTAGTGCGGATGAACGGCCTTGAGGTCACGCTTAGCCGCGAGGCGCAGCAGGAGGGATGGACGGCGCATCTCGTCGGTCGCGACCCCACCGGGGTAGTGTTCGACTTGCGTCACAACTTCGATGTAGCCGTGGACTATGACTCCTCAATTTCCCTCGTCGAGCTCGACCGATCAAACTCGACACCCGAGATCGTTTTTGATGCGTTCTCCGGCGGTGCTCATTGCTGCACGACGTCGATTGCTCTCACACAAACCTCGACCGGCGTATGGCGCTTCGTCGATCTTGGCACTCGAGATGGCGAAGGCCTCGATCTCGAAGACGTCGACGAGGATGGTGCCGCGGAGATCATTCGCGTCGACAACCGATTTCTCTACACGTTTGATTCTTATGCGGGGTCGATGCAGCCGATCCTCATCGACAAACTGAACGCCGTCCGCGTCGATGACGTGACCATGCAGCCATCCTTCCGACGCCGCGTCTTACAAGATGTGCGGTGGATGGAGTATTACGCCAAGGTTGAGCCTAACCAGTGGCGTTCAAACGGATTCCTCGCCGCCTGGGTTGCCGCAAAGACACGCATCGGCGAAGGCGACGAGGCCTGGCAGAAGATGCTGCCAATCTACGACCGAACATCCGATTTCGGCATCGACGACTGCGCGGCGCCTGTTGCGCTGAAGGACTGTCCACAGGCGAGCCGACAGCGATTGCCGTTTCCCGAAGGCCTACGGCGCTTCATGAAGGAGACCGGCTATGGGGTAGCGCCGACGGGCGATGGCACCGCGGGGCTCATTGCTCCGGCGACCGTCACGCTGAAAGACGCGCGCGCTGCCTTTATGAGCCTGCCAGTCGAAAGGCGCCGAGATGTTCAGCTTCTGCTTGCGACGGTGGGACGGTGGCCCGCGGTCGCCAATGATGGCTTTGGCCCGAAGCTCCTCGACGCTATTCGGGGTTTCCAGTCGTCCGTCGGACGCGTACCGACCGGCATTGTGACACCCGACGATTATGACGCGCTGCTACGTGCCGCCTCGCCAATCCTTCGACTGTGGGGACTGGAGCGAGTCCGGCACCCTTCCGCGGATGCGACCATATGGGTGCCGCGAGGCGTTGCAGCTGATCGTTCTGCGATGAAAGCAGGTGTTGAATTTTCGTCGAGATCGACTGGAGCCTCTGTTTTCTTCGCGTTTCTACCCTTCACCAATATCAGCGGCGCCTTCGATTATTTCGTGCAGAAGGCGAAAGATGACGGCGAGACCATCGACTACACAGCCGCGAAGGTGGAATTCTTCGTGATCAGTTCGCATTTGGATGGAGCTTCAAGATATACGCGCTTCCAGATGCGACCAGGGGGCATGACTGGTTTCACTCTGGTGTGGCCGAGTGATTCCGATATCCACGGAGACAGACTTGCAACAGTGATGTCCGATCTTTTCCGCGCCGAGAACGAACTCGGCCAGAGGCGCGTCCCTCCGGCTCCGCTTAATGAGATTGCACTTAGCCCTTCTTCGCGACCGGCCGAGCCGTCGGCTTCTTCTCCAATTCCCCCTTCAACGTCAGCGGTGGAAGTCTCCGGTTCAGGCTTCTTCATTACCGCGGATCGGCTGCTCACCAATGCCCATGTCGTTAGAGGCTGCGACAAAGTCACAGTGTCGATCGACGGGCGCCGCTCTCCCGGCAATGTCCTGCGCCGCGACCCAATCAACGATCTGGCGATGGTCGAAACGTCGGCACGGTCTACGGCGATCGCGAAATTGCGCCTGGGCGTGCGGCTCGGCGAAGATGTCGCGGCGTTTGGCTATCCACTCAGTGGGCTGCTCGCGAGTTCAGGAAATTTCACCAGAGGCACAATAACCGCAACAGCGGGGCTTCGAGATGATACTCGGCATCTGCAAATATCTGCCCCCGTTCAACCCGGTAATAGCGGGGGGCCTTTGCTCGACGAGACCGGCAACGTCGTCGGCGTGGTCGTGTCAAAGATTGATGCGGTTGCTGTGGCGGCTGTAACGGACGACATCCCGCAGAACGTGAATTTTGCCATCAAAAGTGCGATCGTCGCCAGTTTTCTGGACGCGAACAACATCAACTATGATCTCGGCGTTGCAGGCGAAACATTGAAGTCTGCGGACCTCGCTACCAAAGCCCAGTCGTTTTCGGCGGTGATCGTCTGCATTCCAGAGTAACGCAATGCTGTGTGGGGCGACTGGCAGATCCCACTGTCCGCTAATCCCGGAGAACGGCAGCAGCCCGGCGTGAGGCTGCGGAAGGGGACATAGGCGATGAAAGATCTGCAAGCTGCCCTTGGCGATCTCAAGTCATCAATCGACAGACAGAACGAGATTCAGGAAGGGATAAATGCACTGTTCCGAATCTTTAGCTGATCTACCCGATCGTCCAGCACTGGAGCAGCTTAGCCGGGCGCTATGGTCGCGCGGAACATTGCGCGGGGCGGCCGTTATGATCGGTGCCGGCGTCAGCCGCACCGGGGTTCGACTTCCCGCCAACGACACCCCGCCACCGCCCCTGTGGATGGATCTCGCGGATGACATGGCGCGCGAGCTTTATGGCGCGCAAAACGCGAACGCGCCGAAGGACCCGCTGCGGCTCGCTGAGGAGTTCCGTGCCGGCCTCGGCGACGCAGCGCTGATAGATTTTCTGCGCAACCGCATTCGCGACGACGCATTCGAGCCGGGACAAATCCATCGCGACTTGCTCGATCTTCCTTGGGCCGACGTGCTGACGACGAACTACGACACGCTGCTCGAGCGCGCGGCGAAGGAGGTACGGCGCGGCTACGATGTCGTTCTTGCGGAAAACGACCTAGCCCACGCACGCGGCCCGCGGATTATCAAGTTGCACGGCTCGCTACGAGATGGGACGGGCGTCGTGATCTCAGAAGAGGACTATCGCACTTACCCGCAGCGCCAAGCGGCGTTCGTCAACACGGCTAGACAGGTGTTCATCGAGAACGAGTTGTGTCTGCTCGGCTTCTCCGGTGACGATCCGAACTTCCTGCAATGGGCGGGATGGGTGCGCGACCGACTGGGCGGCCGCGCACGGCGCATCTATCTTGTCGGCGCACTCGATCTGCCGCCCGTGAAACGGCGCCTGCTAGAGGCGCGCGGCGTCGCGCCGATTGACCTCGCCCATGCGGTTAAGGAAGAGCGGGCCGATCGGCGCCATGCTGCTGCAATTTCCTTGTTTCTCGCGCATCTCAAGGCCGCCAAGCCTTCGGAACCGGACGAGTGGCAACCGATTCCGTCCAACAGCTATCCGAGATTAGGCGAAGGCGATCCCAAAGACTGGCCTCGTGACTTTCGAGATCCAGAGAAGGTCGACAAAGCATTTCGAGCGACGTTAGCGATCTGGCGAACGGACCGGCAAACATGCCCAGGGTGGCTCATCTGCCCTCGCGATGTGCGGCGTTCGATCGGATTCGGCACCAATGCCGTCGATAATCTTTCGCTCGCCCTCGACTCCCTGCCTGAGAACGAGCGCCGGGACGCGCTCTTGGAGTTGGTCTGGCGGTACGACCGCGGGGCTCAACCTCTCCCACCGTGGCTGGCGGATCGTATGGACGCGATTTCGACGCCTGAGGCTCTTGTCGACGCCGAGCCCGAGTTAATACGCGCGCTTGCACGAAGCCTACTGGGCGCCGCGCGTTCGGCGGACGACGAAGCCGCTCTCGCGAGCCGCGCCGCTCGCTTCGAAGCTCTCACCGTGCCGGGTGATCTGCTAGCTATCGTAACTCACGAGCGCTGCCTTTTCGCGCGCGACCGGCTCGACTTCGCATTCGTGGCAGAAAACGCGAGCAAGGTCGAGGGCTACGATCCGGTTTGGGGACTGCGGCGGGCGGCACTGCTCTATTGGGTCGGAGAGACGGAGAGGGCCCTGCTGACCATCGGCGCGGCGGCCCGAGAGTTGCGAGCACGGGTTCTGCGTGATCCCGACAGCGTCGCGCTTCGTTCGCGGTTGGCGTGGGCAAAGATGTTGGCCCATGCATTGCCTTGGGAGGACGACGGCGTTCTTCATGCTGAATTGGACGGCCTGGATCGGCTGGCACTGCGTGATTACGGCACTTGGGAGCAGTTGCGCGCGCTCGACTCGGAAGTCGACGAGGGTCTCCGGAAGCGTTTGGAAGCGAGGCAGATCGAACCCGGATTCGAAGCTGGGACCTACAGCGACAACCGGAGAACCACCACCTTCAGCAACGCCTCGAAGGTCACGTCGCTCGGCGAGTTGCGCCACATTGCCGAACGAGCAGGACTGCCGATCCGTACGCAGAACGTGAACGTGCTCGGCACTCAGCTTGCCGACGCGCTCCGACTCGTCTTCGAACCGACTGCTGCGTGGCACTCTGCGTTTCTTTCGACGAAACCGAGTTACTCCAAGGGGCCGATCGACATACATCTCGGTCGCATTCCCGTCGCCCGACTTGACGCGGAAGCGGTCGCCGAGCTGCGGAAGCGGCTTGAATACGCAATCGACTTTTGGCGCAATCGCGTTCGCAGAAGAGACGAGTTTTCTGACCACATTCAGATCCTGCGTCTCTACGTTGAGGCGCTGTCCCGAATAGCTGCCCGCGACGATGCCGACACCGCCAAAGCCCATGCGCGCCTCGCGGTAGAGATGGCAAGAGATGAAGCATTGAATCATTGGTGGCTGAACGAGCCGATTGGACATCTGCTAAAACGCGCCGTCGATGCCTTTCCCCCTGACAAACGAGGTGAGCTGTCACCCGAACTTCTGCATTTCCCCTTGGCTGCAGAGCGGGACGCAGGCGGCCGATCGATGTTTTGGTATAATCCCGGTCCGGACGCCTACCGCTTCGTTCGCCGAAGCGGGAATGAAGCCATCTTCGACGCTCGCGTAGCCGCATTCCTTCACCATCTGGCTGCCGGTGAACCCTCGCGGCCGGAGGCTGCCGTACGCCTGCTTTACCTGTACGAGAATGGGCAGTTGACGAGCGATCAGATCTCGTCGTTCGCCGAGGCCCTTTGGAAAGACGCCCCCAAGGAGAGCAATGCGTCGCCTGAGGGTACGAATCTGCTCTTGCACGCCTTCCTGATCGCGCCCGCACCCTCGGACATTGACGCCCGCGCGCGTGTCTACGCGAATCTTTTCGCGCCTGGCGCAACACCGGACCCGGTCAATTTGGTGGCAGCGGTTTCGGGCCGAACCTCTTATCTACAGCCAAACGAAGCCGACGCGGTTCGGCTGTTCCACGATCTGGCAAACTGGCGTCCGAAAGAGCTGCCCCCCGAGGGCATCACTCATGTTTTCGCCCGTTCGAGTTACGAAGAAAGCAACCGGATGCAGGCCTCCATTCTGGGCATAGTGGCCGCGCCTGCGCTCGCAAAGCATGATCGCACGATTGAACGGGCCGAGGCCGCGCTGACCTTTTTGCACGAGACGAAGCTGCCGGAGAGCCTAGCCGCGCTACCAGTGTTCTATGGTCTCAACGCCGACGTCGACGGCCGGATCGCAACTGCCTTTCGCCGGGCGCTTGCGATGGGCGACCGCCAGGCGACGCCCGCCGCTGTCGGCGCCCTCGACCGATGGCTGCGTCTATCCGAAATCGGTGAGGCATCTCCCCTGCCCGATGTCCTACGTGATAGGGCGTTGCGGGCACTGGAGCGAGGGCGGATCGGCGAATTGGTGAGTCTCATCTATCTTGCGCGTCGCCTGATCGAGGCCGGCCGCTGCGGCGATCCTGAACTCGATCAGATCGTCGAAGTCCTTGATGAGCTCCGCGCGGCGACGGACTATGGTCCCCCGGACGGCGACGCGGATGTTGAGTCTGACCGGGTCGTTTCCTTGCCCCTCGTCCGGGCCGAGTGCGTACGCCTTGCATTGGCGCTGGAGCAGAAGGGAGTAACAACTGAGTCGGTTCGCGCATGGCAAGACCTCGCAGCCCATGATCCCCTTCCAGAAGTTCGCCACGCCGCGCGTGATGTAACGAATAAATAATGTTGACGCTCGGGCTTGCCCGATTTGACGAACGCAGCCCATCGGGCATCATGCCTGTGCTGGCCCGCTGCCGATCGGCATGCCGCTGCCCTCTGGAACACCGCGGCGGGCCAGCGCCTTACAACCGGAACGATCCATACCGCCCCCCAACTGCCCTTTCAGCGACGTCCGCTTTGCGCCGCCATCTCGGCCATTGATCGGGTAACGGCCGCGGCCCAAAAGCGGACATTCGCGCGGTGGGGCACGTCGGTACCTTTGCGCCAAAAGCAGGCTTTGAGATCCAGCCGGAAAGCGGGCGTTCACTGGAGCCCGGCCGTGGAGCGTTTCCCGACCCATTGCGGAGTTTAATGCCGCGAAGCTAGTCTACAGTGGGGATGCGGATGTGACGCGGCCATCGCCGACTTCGCTCAGGAGTTGGTCGTTCGCCGACCTTCACCGCGATGCAGATCTACCGAGATACCCGATGAGTAAGAATGCGCCGAACGAGGTGATTTTTGCCGGAATTCGAGAGTTCAAGGCGAGGCGAGCCAAACGCGAGCCAGCCTTCCATTGATGCCGTGCTGCCGGGCTGTAGGCCGCACAAACTATTCCCGTTTCACGGCAGCTGAGCACAGCCTTTATATGACCGACGCAGCAATTAACTCGCCTACCCAAAAAACTGAGCTGCCTTACCTCGGCGACGATCAGCCCAAGGATAATCCTTGGCAACAGGATCGGCTGGGATACGCGCCGTTCTGTCGTCGCGTCGCTCAAACGCTTATCCGACTGCGCGCCCCAAGTGGCTACGTCATCGGCCTCAATGGGCGATGGGGTAGCGGCAAATCGACTGCGCTGAATTTCATCAAGAGTTACATCGAGAAGCACAATCAGGAGAGCGACGATGAGCACGATAAAATCACGGTCGTTGACTTTCGACCGTGGATCGTCTCTGGGCATCAAGACGTAATCGCGACATTCTTCAAAGTTTTGGCGGAGAGCCTTGGCGATCCCGCACCGTGGTACATGCGGTTTCTGCGCCGGCTTTGCCGATGGTTTAAGTCATCGGCAGATCCTCTAATTGATGCCGTCGCGAAGGTTGGCATCGTTATCGATCCTTCGGGCGGGACAGCCACGACAGCTATTTCACGCAGCCTGAAAGGGCTGGTGTCTGCGTCCATCTCCCGTTTTCTGGCCGAACCGTCGCTTCAGAAAAGCCATGAAAATCTTCGAACTCAATTGGCCGAGGATGGTCGCCGATTTGTCGTCACGATCGACGATCTCGACCGTCTTCAAGACGATGAAGTTTTAGCCATACTGCAGATGGTAAAGACCGTCGGGCGGTTGCCGAACATTGTCTATATCCTGATCTATGATCAGCAGATCGTGGGGCAAACTCTTAAAGCGAGCGTGCCACAAGGCAGCGGCCCCACCTTCATCGAGAAAATTATTCAACAAGAGTTGGAGCTGCCACAGCCTGGGAGAACGAGGCTCTTGGCGATGCTTGACCAGGAAATCTCGTTCATCGCTTCCAAAGTTCCAGAAAACGATCGTTGGTCGACCATCGTAGTGGATGGCATCTACCATTGGATCCGTAGGCCTAGGGATGTCGTGCGGTTCGCCAACTCACTGATTTTTGCTTGGCCATCGCTGGAGAATGAGCTCGACGGAGCTGATCTCATCGCGATGGAAGGGTTGCGCATTTTTGAGCCAGGCGCGTTTGCTTGGATTCGCGACAATCGAGATTTCCTTTTTGGCGAGGGGCGCTACACGCTCGCGCGAGATAATGTGCTTGCCGACGCAGTCTTGCTGCTGAAGAAGCAGATTCCGGAGGAGCGCCATAGGTCTGCAATGACTCTACTCAGCATGCTTTTTCCGCAGCGCATTAAGGCCTTCAAGGATTCTGAAGCCTTCGGTAGCGGAGAAACATATGCTGATCAGGTTTCCCGTCGCGGGATCGCAACCAGCCAAGGCTACGACGCGTATTTCACGCTCCACGTGTCCGGCGATCGCATCTCCAACACATCGATGCTGGCATTTATCAAAGCGTTCGATGACGAGGCCGCAATCGAGGCTACGCTACGCTCATACGTCGGCAAGAAGTCGGCGACTGGGTCAGATTTGATCGGGGACTTCATTGAAGAGCTCCAGATGAGATTCAGGAGCAGCAGGAAGCCTAAGCCGACGAGAGCACTTCTCAATGTCTTGCTTCGTAATGGAGAGGCAATCATCTCGCAAAGTGAGACCAGGGATTTTCTCCGGCTTTCGCCAGCTTCGCGTTTCGGCTTCCTTATCGATGATATCCTGGATGGGTGGACGATCGACGAGGCAGGCACGCATCTGATTCAAGCCTTTGAGCAAGAGTCGGCGGCACCTTCGGCATTGGCCGACGTGTACGTTGACAGGGGACGGGAGCTGGACATTTTCGAACGTGGCGGCCGAACATCGGACGGGCCGCGCATAACACCGCAGGCGTTCGATAGACTTGGACAGACCCTCCTCTCTAGGATCGCCACCAGCGCGTCAGATGGCACGCTTGTCGACGCGCCTGCGTACTATGACATCATCAAGGCGTGGGTTTATTTGGCTGGAAACGCCGCGCCCCAATCATGGCTGGAGGCGAACATGCCGGTCAGCGCGCAATTCCTTGTTAAGTTGGGCCGCGGAATGGTTTCCCATACCATCGGCGGGCGGCGAAAATCGTACGAAATGACTAACCGGCCAGAGCCCCAGATCATCGATCTGAGCTTGCTACGGAGTGCTGCAGTTCATCATCTCTCGGCAGCGAAACTTTCCGAGGATGAGCGCGATCTACTGAATGAGCTCGTACGAGGTTCCGAGCGATTTATGAGCGAGACATCTATGCCCGACGATCCGTCTGGTGAAGCGGATGATGATGCATGATTATGCGAGTGCTCGATCGCGCCAGAAACAGATCTTGCCAAGTGCGTGTATGAACGTCCGGCATGGGGCCGAGGCTGTGTGAAAACCCCTGATTTTGCTATGTTTAGGCACTGCTTCGGAGGTGCCAGATGGGACGTTTTGTCGAGGCTGCCGACCGTCATCAGGCGAGCTTTCTGCCCGCTTGTTTGGAGGACTATGTCGATCCCGACAATCCGGTCCGCATCATCGATGCCTTTGTCGATGAGCTCGATCTTGCCGAGCTCGGTTTTGCCCGCGTGCAGCCGGCATCGACCGGCAGGCCCGGCTACGCGCCGGGCACGATGCTCAAGCTTTATGTCTATGGATACCTGCATCAGCTGACCTCGAGCCGGAAGCTGGAGCGCGAGGCGGGCCGCAACATCGAACTGATGTGGCTGACCGGCAAGCTGGCACCCGACTTCAAGACGATCGCGGACTTCCGCCATGACAATGCCAGCGCGATCCAGATCGCGTGCCAGCGCTTCGTCGCCATCTGTCGTGCACTGGGTCTTGTCGGTGGCGGCATGGTCGCAATCGACGGGTCACGCTTGCGCGCGGTGAACACGCACGAGAAGAACTACACCAAGGGCAAGCTGGCGCGCCGGAAGGCCCATGTCGAGGAAAGCATCGCGCGCTATCTCGCCGAGCTTGAGGAAGCCGACAGTGCGGAAACCGGACCGGCCACTCCCCGGATCCATCACCTGACTGAGCGACTGGCGTCGCTGCGTGGTCGGCTTCGCGAACTCGAGGAGATTGGCCAGCAACTGCAAGCCGCTCCCGATGAGCAGGTGTCGCTCACCGATCCGGATGCCCGTGCCATGGCGACCGGGAGCGACCATCGCGGCGTAGTCGGCTACAACGTCCAGGCGGCCGTCGATACCAAGCATCATATCGTGGTCACCACCACGGTGACGAACCGCGGCCATGACCGGTCGCATCTGCTTGAGATGGCCACGGCCGCACAGGCCGAGATCGGCGCTACCGAGATGATCGTCCTTGCCGATCGTGGATACTATGAGGGCGAGCAGATCCGCGCCTGCGCCGAAGCTGGCATCATCCCGATGGTGCCCAAGCCAAATACCTCACCGGCTCAGGCGCGTGGTTTCTGGAGCAAGGCCATGTTCGTACATGAGCCTGAGACCGACACCTACCGCTGCCCAGTCGGCGCGCAGCTCCAGAAGCGCTTTGCCAGGGTGGAGGGCGGCAAGCTCATAAGCGTGTACTTCAACCAAAAGGCCTGCGGTGCCTGCGCATCCCGTGCGCTGTGCACGGCCGGCAAAGAGAAGCGCATCCGACGATGGGAGCACGAAGCGGTGCTCGATGCCATGGAGCGCAGGCTTCAAGCGACGCCCGAAGCCATGGCGGTCCGCCGCTGCACGGTCGAGCACGTCTTCGGCACCATAAAAGGATGGATGGGCGCCACCCACTTCCGAACGCGCGGCCTCAAGAACGTCTCCACTGAAGCCAGCCTGGCGATCCTGGCCTACAACATCAAGCGCGTCATCGCCGTCGCCGGCGCTGCATCGACCCTCAAAGCGATAACCGGGTGAACGGAGCTAACGCGCGCCGTGGCAACAACCTGCGCGACGAGCCACAGTGAGTTCTCACACAGCCTCGGCCCCAAACCGGCCATTCGCCGTCGCCGTAGCGAACTTCTGCTTCTGGCGAACCCGTCGCCCTATGACACCTCATCGGTAGCACTTCGGCTTCCGCCCTCCCGGCTTGCTGTAAGCGCTGCGCCCGCCACAGCTGCGGCCATTGCGCATCTCGTCATAGGGGCAGTCGCACGTGCCGACATAGGGCGCTCGGATCGGCTCGAAGCCGCCGCCAGGACCGGCGTGAATGCCAGCGCGAGTTGCCGCTGAGCCTTCCAGTTCACCCGCCCGTGCAAATCCCACTGCATCGGGAGCGCCGGGACGGCATTGAGCCTCCTGTCCACAAGAACCGAGCCGAGGGCGAGGAGGGCAACGGTTGCGATTGAGATCAAGGCCTCGACGGTCAAGCGGGTCTCCTCGCGTTCGCGGATCGCGCGAGTTCGCGCAGCGGCACGCTACCGGCGGATTCTTCCCGTCGCCAGAGCGAATCTTCCAGAAGGCGCGCCCTTCTCAGCTACCGTCTGGAGCGCTGCCATGACCAATTTCTCGACGACCTTCGCCCGCATGCTGGCCAAGTTCTGTCGGCAACGGGTGGCAAGCGTTCTCGCACCCGGCGACGCTCGAAATCTGCAGGCCTATCTGCTGGAGATGCTGCAAAGTCGGCGTTCTCCCCCACGCTCTGATCGAGGCTACGACTGGCGAGCGATAGCTGCTGGCTCCGGCGTGGACGAGATGACCCTTCATCGCGCCGAGCGAGCCCTTGAGCCCGGCTTCGATGCACTCCGCCGATACCTACGTCGCTCCGGCGGAAGCCCAAAGAAAGCGGCGGCATCTCTTTCGAGCAAAGCCAGGCAACGCCGCGTCGGACCCTCCCGCATCGAGCCGTTGCCGCCTGCCGAGGCTCCTATGGCGAAGAAGCGTGGACCGCGTGCGAAGCCATTCTTGGAATTTCCGCCGGCCGATGACAGCGCATGGGTTGATCCCGACACATTCCCAGATGCACTCGACCTCCACATGCGCCGTCATGGGGACAGCGCAAAGCATCTGGCCATGGCGCTGCAGAACTGCGGCGGCTACGTCGACGCAACAACGGTGCGCATGTGGCGCCGAGGCGTGAAGATCCCTCGCGCATCCCGCAGCATGGCGGCGCTGGAAATGATCGAAAGGCGGTACCGTCTGCCGCCCGGCTATTTCTCGGCCAAGCTGCCGAACACCAACCGCTGCACCTCCGCTGGCACCATCTCTGGCATCAGTCGATCCGAGCGACGGCGGCTCGCCTGGCACCTGCCGGCAGACTTCGATCGCCGCCCGCTGAATGAGCGCGAGGAAATCCTCGAATGGGTGCAGCGGGTCGTGATCTCGGGTTCGACCGAGTATCGTCGCTTCCAGGCTGCGGCAATGAAGCATCGCTATGCCATCCGCTTTCCGGGGCTGGCGGGACAATCGACGCGTGCCCGCGGACTCTACCGCTTCTGCCGGGATGAGGACGGTGCCTTGGCCGATCCGGACATTGCCACACCGGCCGTGGATGCGCCGCCGCGGCTGGCGCAGGAGATGGAAGACCTCGTCCGCTTCAAGACCTCCACGCTCACCGCCTTCGGCTATCAGCGCAACGGCGTCTGGGGTGAGGAGACCGCATCCCAGAAGGTCGAGCACCTCGGGCTCATGTTCGGCGCGCTTGCGGCCGCTCCCGGTGGCGCGGTCCATGGCTTCGGCGTCCCCCTTGAAAGCCTCACCTTCGGACTGCTGGTCTTCCCGATCATATGGGACTGGTACATCCAATGGCGCGAGCGCCGGCGGGGCTTCTACACGGCGTGGGAGGTCGACATGCTGCAGGTGGCGGTCGCGCTGACCCGTGCCGAAACGGGATGGCTACGGCAAAGCCCGCAGATCGCTGACCGCATAGCGCCTATTCCGAACCTCATCACCGAACAGGATATTGCCGCCGTTCGCGCCGACTGGGCCGGCGCCTGCGAGCAGATGTACAAGCACGGCCTTGCTCGAGCACGAGAGGTGCAGCGGGTCGCCCAAGTCCATCGCGATCCATTCGAGCCCATCATGGTCGTGCTTGAGGACGAGAGCCCGGTCGGCGCGTACCGTAAAATCACCGAGGAGATTCTGCGGCTGATGCCCGATGAGCGTCGCTACCCCGTCGCGGCTGCGGAAGCTGTCCGTGCCTTCTTGATGCTGCGTCTCGGACTGCATCTTGGGCTGCGCCAGAAGAACCTGCGTCAATTGCTCGTCTGTCCGCGCGGCCGCATTCCCAGCTCCGAGCGGCGCCTCGTCGAGATGAAGCGGGGCGAACTACGCTGGAGCGAGCGCGATCACGGATGGGAGGTGTTCATTCCGTCCGTCGCGTTCAAGAACGCCAACTCGTCGTTCTTCGGCAGCAAGCCATTCCGACTGATCCTGCCCGATCTCGGCGACCTTTACCGCTACCTCGAAGCCTATATCGAGCAGCACCGTGGCTTGCTGCTCAAGAACGCCACCGATCCAGGAACCCTGTTCGTGAAGACGGTGAAGCAGACGAGCAAGGATGCCGCCTACTGCCAGAACACCTTCTACGAGGCCTGGCGGCTCGCCATCCAGCGCTATGGGATCTTCAATCCCTACACCGGCCGCGGCGCCATCGAGGGCCTTCTCCCGCATGGTCCGCACAATGTCCGAGACGTGCTCGCCACGCATATCCTGAAGCAGACCGGTTCCTACGAGCAGGCGAGCTACGCTATCCAGGACACGCCCGAGATTGTGGCGAAGCATTACGGGCGCTTCCTGCCGCAGGACAAGGCTGCGCTCGCGGCGCAAATTCTCAATCAGGTGTGGGAGGCGGCCTAAAAGCCCCCTCCCCACTCGAGCCGCAGAATTATGTTGGCACATTCGTTGGCACATGTATCACGATCACAATACTACTCTATTGTATTTATTAGTTAATTTCACAATGATATCCGTCCTGCCGGGCCCTTTCAATGATTTAGCAGGATTTTACGGTTGGCGCCCCGGTGGCGGCTATGACCGAGTCCGGGCCTCCCCTGGCGTCATGCCGAAGCGCCGACGAAAGCAGCGGTTGAAATAGGAAATGTCGTTGAACCCGACATCGAGTGCGATCAGGCCGATGGCACGGCCGCCGAGGCGCGGATCGCGGAATATCGCGAAGGCGCGTTTCAGGCGCAGGTCCAGGACATATTCGGAGAACGTGTAGCCCTCGCCCCGAAGCAGCTTGCGCACATAGCCGGCGCTGATGCGCAGGGGCTGTGCGACCGTCTCGGCGGAGAGGTCGCCGCGGCCGAGCTGCGCCAGCACCTCCCTTTTGATGGTGCGCAGCCGGGCGGCGCGCACGCCCCGCTCGGCAAGCAGCCCGCTCGCGTCGCTCCGTGCGCCGAGGAGAACGCATATCAGATCGCGCAGATGCAGCGCGACCGTGCCGAGCAATTCCGGCGAGGCGGTCGCTCCAAGCTCCATCGCGCCCCGGGCATAGCCCGCCAGCAGGCGCAGCGCTTCGGTTTCAGGAACGAACGGCTGCATCAGGGCCGAGCCGACATCGCTCACATAGGGCAGGACCGACATGCGCGGCAGTTGAATGGTCAGGAGACAGCCGTCATCCACGAGCGTGTGGCTCGCAATCTCCGCGCTCGACATCAGCACGGCGCCGCCCCGCGGAATCGCCTCCTCGCGGCCGAGCTGGCTGGCAAGGGCGCGCCCGTTCGTCACCACCGCCAGGACGAGGCTGTCGGATGCGCTCTGGAGCAGCGGCCGCGTGATGCTGGTGCGCGTCGCCGAGCGCGAGCTGAACAGAACGTTCACCCCCGGTAGCGGGCGCAGCGCGACATCGGCGCGGAACGGCCCGTCGTCGAGGGTCTCGATATCCAGGTTGAACAGATGGCGCCCATAGACCTCGCGCCAGACGGCGAGCCGGTCGCGCTCGGGCAGGTCGTCGGTCGACAGGCGAACCTGACCGGAGCGCGATGGGGTCACAGCCGTTCCGTGATGCGGGCTTGAGCGCACAGACTAGCCGAAAGCTTTCAACCTGGCTCGGCTATTCGTATGCCCCGCACCACCCCCGACCAGGGGCACCTGCCAGGCGCGATGCCTGTCGGGTGCCCCGTGCGGGACTAGCGGGCGACGGTTTCGCCGGTCGGCAGTTCCACGGCGACAAGATCGGCAATGCTGCCGGCGCCGAGGATCGGCTCCGCCACGATGCCGGTGGGGAGCGCATTGGCGGTCAGGACGTTGGCGGTCAGGACGTTGGCCGTCAGCACGTTGGCAGTGAGTACATTCGCGGTCAGCACGTTCGCAGTGAGGACGTTCGCGGTCAGCACGTTCGCAGTGAGAACATTGGCGGTGAGGACATTGGCTGTCAGCACGTTCGCGGTGAGCACGTTGCTGGTGGTGTCGGCGGCAGCCGGGGCCGCGGCAAGGGCGAGCACGGACAGGGCGATGAAGGCGATGCGGGTCATGGGAGTCTCCTGGTGTCGTCTGAATCCGGCGCGGCACACGGTCCGGCGGGATGGGGGGAAGTGATCGCGGTTCAGCGCGATCGGTTGAAGAGCAATGCCTTGCCGGTCTCGCCGGCTCGCGCCCGCTCCTCCGTGCAAGCGGGGCCAAGACGGCCTGCGAGCCGAAGACACGACTGTTGCAGGCCGTCGAGGGTCATCTTGGCCGGCACGCGGGTATGAGCGACGCACGTGGCGCCCTCGATTCCCCATGCGGCCTCGAAGTTCAGATCGTCTTGGCCGGCGCTCGCGGCGCGTTTCTGGATGCCGATATCGTCATAGATATCGATCGCCATGCCGGTGAGCGTGGTGGCGTGGTCGCCGCAATAGTCGGCACGCACCAGCTTCACGCAGGCGCGGTGATAGACCGCGAGATCGGTGCCGTCCGGCAGGGTCTTCCACGGCTTGTAGCCGAAGCGCACGCACTTGCCCTGGGCACCGCCGGAACAGGTGAGCGTGAAGCCTTGCGGCGAGACGAAGCGGCCCTCGGAATCCCACTGGCCCCGCACCGGAAAAACCCAGCGCTTGCCCTGCGGATCCGGCTCGCAGATTTCCGAGGCGTTGCCGGCGGCATCCAGCACGCTGGCGCGATAGAGCAGCACCTCGTGGTCCGGGTCCCTCTCGTCGACCACGATCTCCTCGATCCGCACATGCCCGACGGTGTCGGAACCGGGCAACTTGAGCGAGAGCGTGGCGCCCGCCAGTTCCATCCCCTGCAGGATCCGCCCGCTGGCGAGGGTGATGCGGAATGCCGTGCCCAGCACCTCGGTCGACACGATCCGGTCCGGCTCCGCCGCGCCAGCCGCCGCCCCGGAGAAGAGGGCTCCGGCGAGCAGGACGACGCGGGCTCCGGCGCGGAGCCACGAAGGACATCTGGAGGGGGAAGGCTGTGTGGCTGTGATCATCATGGGCGGAGACTGGGCCCCGCCGGTTTCAGTCGTATGCCGCCTGTGCTTCCGGATTGTTTCAATTGGTTCCGGGCGGGCACCGCAAGGCGCAAAAGGCTCCGAGAACCCGGCGCACCTCCTCCGGCACGAACGGCTTTTCCAGCACCGGCCGACGCGCGCGGGCGAGGAAGCTGCCGGTTGCCGGACCCAGCGTATCGGCGGTGATGAACACCACGCGCGTGCGCAGGTGGCGCTTGCGGTCCAGCAGCCAGTCGAACAGGGCCGGCCCGTCGAGGTCGGGCATGTGCAGGTCGCAGAGAATGGCGTCGTAGTCCGACCGTTCCAGCAGGCCGCGGGCCTGCGTGCCGCCGAGGGCGACGTCGCATTGGAAGCCCATAGCCGAGACCATCTGCGCCAGGATGGCGGCGACCTCCGGTTCGTCGTCGACGATCAGCGCCGTGCCGGCCTCGAGAGGAATGGCAGCCTCGGGACGCACGGCCGGGAGCGGAATGACGGCGTCTGCTGCGGCGTCGGTCGCCGCGGGCCGCAGCCTCACCTCGAAGCAGGCCCCGCCGATCTCGGTCGCG
This sequence comes from Ancylobacter sp. GW821-FHT10E12, assembly GCF_058809335.1. Lineage (NCBI taxonomy): Bacteria > Pseudomonadati > Pseudomonadota > Alphaproteobacteria > Hyphomicrobiales > Xanthobacteraceae > Ancylobacter > Ancylobacter sp. GW821-FHT10E12. The sequence continues at coordinate 18,746 of NZ_JBXASN010000010.1, forward strand.
GCCAGCACCAGGGTGCCGCCATGCGCCTCGACGATCCCGCGGGAGACCGCCAGGCCGATGCCGGTGCCGTGTCCCATCGGCTTGGTGGTGAAGAACGGGTCGAACACGCGGCCGCGAATGTCCGCACCGACACCGGGACCGTTATCGGTGACGGTCAGCAGCAGACCATCGGCCTCCACGGACGCGGCCACGCGGATATGGCGCGGCAGCGCCTGCGCCTGGAGCGCCTGCTGGGCGTTCACCAGCAGGTTCACCATCACCTGCGTCAACTGGTCGGCATCGCCGACCGCGAATGGAAGGTCATCCGGGATCACGACGTCCACGGTCACGCCGCTGCTGCGCAGGTTATAGGCCAGCAGGTCGATCGATCCCGTCACCAGCGGGCGCAGCGCAAACGGGCGCAGCGCGATCGGCCGCTGGCGCGCCATGGCGAGGAAGGTGCGCACGATGCGTCCGCAGCGTTCCGCCGCCGACTGGATCCTGGCCGCCCGCTCCGCCAGCGGCGGCGCCGCCTTCGCGGCATCCTCCCCCAGCATCAGGGCATGGCCGATGACGATGGACAGCGGGTTGTTCAGCTCGTGTGCGACGCCGGCCAGCAGCGAGCCGAACGCCGCCATCTTCTCGCTCTGGTGCAGCGCCTCGCGGCCGCGCGCGATCTCGGCGGCGGCGGCCTTGGCATCGGAGAGATCGCGCAGATAGGCGGTGAACAGCCGCCGCTCCGGCAGGCTCACCTCGGTAATGGTGAGTTCCACCGGGAAAATCTCCCCGTTGGCACGCACGCCCTCGATCTCGATGCGCCGGCCCAGCACATGCGCCGCGCCGGTGGCGAGATAGCGGGCGAAACCGGCCGCATGGCGCGCGCGCAGATGCTCCGGCACGATGATGTCACCTATCGGCTGGCCGAGCACGTCGGCGCGCGCATGGCCGAAGGTGCGCTCGGCGGCCGGGTTGAATTCCACCACGCAGCCCGCCTCGTCGATCATGATGACGCAGTCCAGCGCCGAGACCGTCATGGCGGCGCCGAGCGCCTGGCTCATGTCCAGCACCGCCATCTGCTCGGCGAGGCGACGTTCGGCACGCTTCATCTCGGTGAGGTCGCGCACCAGCAGGCGGTAGCCGTCGATACCGCCGCCGGCGCCATGATGGGGTACGCAGACGCCCTCCGCAAAGCGCGGTTCCGTCTCGCCCGGCCCTGCCAGCCAGCCCCGCCAAGCCGAGGTCCGACCGCCCACGGCGTGCTCGCCATGGGCGCGCACGATCTCGGGCGCCCGGTAGCCTTCGATGCCCTGCGGCGCATAGGCACGGTTGGCGTAGAGATAGCCATGCGCGCGGTCGAGGCGCGCGACGCCGATGGCCATGGCCTCCAGCATCGCGCCGAGCCATTCGTCGGCGGCATCGGCGACCGGCACGGGAGGCGCGGCGTCGAACGGTTTCATGACGGATCGCCGCCGCGGGCGGCGGGCACAAACATGTAGCCGGTGCCGCGCACGGTCCTGATCACCGCCGGCCTTCCGGGATCGGCCTCGATCTTCCGGCGCAACCGCGTGACGCGGATGTCGATGCTGCGGTCGAAGGGGTCGCGGTTGCCGCGGTGCGCCAGGTCCAGCAGGCGGTCCCGGCTGAGCACCCGGTTGGGATTGGCGGCGAACACTTCGAGCAGGGCGAATTCCATGGCGGTCAGCGCCAGCAGGCTGCCGTCCTGCCGGACCAGGCAGTGGGATTCCATGTCGAGCATCAACGCGCCGAACGGCACGTGCCGGCGGCCGGGCGCAACGTCGATGACGGCGGCCGGCCGGGCGGTGCGGCGCAGGATGGCGCGCAACCGCGCGCGCAGCTCCCGCAGATCGAACGGCTTGCTCACATAGTCGTCGACGCCGAGCTCCAGCGCGACGATGCGGTCGATCACATCGGTCACCGAGGTCAGCATCACGATCGGCACGTCGTCCTGTGCCCTGATCCGCCGCGCGATGGTGAAGCCGTCCTCGCCGGGCATGTTGACGTCGAGCATGATGAGGTCGGCGCCCTGCTTCGCCAGGCAGGCGTCGAGGTCGTTGCCGCTTGCCGCCGTGCGGACCGCAAAGCCGTGCCGGCTGAGATAATCGGCGATCAGCAGGCACAAATCGGCTTCGTCATCGACAACGATGATGCGTGGCTGATCCATCGGTCCTGAAAGTCCCCCTGCCCCGGAGCCGGATTCCGCGCGCATGATCGCAATTGACGGGTCGGTCGCTGAAGACATGGTCCGAAGTATCGCACCGGCCTGACGCAGCGTCTTGGACGGGGCGCGACGGATGTCTTGTCCTGGACGGGACAGCGACGCCCTGATCGGCTCGCTCTCCTGCGCGAGGCGGGTGACCGCTCGGCTAGATCGGGCAGGCGGCTTGCGAGGCCGGCTCGCCGCCGGGCGGAAACATCTCCGGCGTGACGGATGCCACTGCGAGGCCGAGCTTGCGGCGGTCCCCGGACTGGCCGAGATCGTGCGGCGAGACGGGGCCGTGCAGCGTGATGGTCATCTCGATCACCGAACCCGCCACGCAGGTCTCCGGCAGCACGACCCGCACGATTCCGCCGGGCGAGAGGCCGCGGCCGGCGGCAGCCGTCTCCGGCAGGCTGAAGCGGACCGGCTCCGCGTCGTCGACCCGGATGTCTAAGCCGAGCGGCGCGCCATCGGCGAAGACATGGCGCACGTTGAGCGCGACGGCCCGGACCGCGCCGGCCTCCACAGCGGGCAGGCGGAGCAGGAGACGCGCCTCCTCGCCCACCGTCCAGCGCCCGAACGCCTCGGGTGGGCCCCAACCGCTCCAGGCCAGGCAGGTGCTGTCGGATCCGTCGAGCGAGATCGAGCGATCGAGCAATGGCAGGCGCACCTGCGCCTCCGCCGTGGTGAGCATGTCGATCTGATCGACCCGCACGCCGAGGCGGCGCGAATCCGTGGTGAAGGCACGCATCTCCTCGTCGCTGAACAGGCCCTCGAGCCCCAGCCAGACGGCCGCGACCGCACCGTCGCCATAGGCGAGCAGACGCCCGGTCATGGTCACGCAGAGTCCATCCGGGTCCGGGGCGAACTCGCCGCTCCACAGGCCGTCCCCCGCCCAGGCCTGCAGCTTCAGGCGATCACGGATGTCCGCGAAGGGTGTCAGGAGCAGACGCAGGCGCCACGGCTCGCCGACGACGCCCCCGGCAACCGGGAGGCCGAAAACGCAGGCGTCGGCCTCGCTCCAGCGCCAGCCCTCTTCGGGGAAGCTCCAGCCTTCGAGAAAGACCACGTCGTCCGGGAAGGCGGCGAATTGCGGCGATGCCGCCCCGCGCAGCGACCGGCCCTGCAGCGACAGCGCGACGGCCCGATCGGGCGGCGTCTCCCGGTCGAAGCCGTCATTGGAAAAGCCGCGCGCGTTCTGCCCGCGCAACCGCGCCGTGCGCTCGCCGGGCGATACCGCAGGGCGCCCGCGCAACCCGATTTCGCGGTCCTGCCGCCGGACATGCCACGGATTCGCCAGCAGCGGCGATTTCAGCGCGCCCGGCGGCAGCGGGCGCCCGGCGACCTCCCGGACCGTCAGCAGGGACTTCCGCATCCAGCGCTGAAGCTCGAACTCGCGCGCGAGCCGGTGAAACAGCGCCCAGTCCCATCCGTCGGCGGGCGACAGCCGGAACAGCAGGTCCACCTCGGCGATCCAGTCCGCCCGCTGCTCGATCTCGTCGTGAAAGGCATGGGCAAGCAGGACAAACAGATGATCGGTCAGCGATACGACCAGGATCGGGCGTCCGTCCAGCCGTGCGGGCATGCAGCGCATCCTCACCCCGTCGGCATGGCGCGGCACCGCGATCGCCGCCGCCGGCCGCCAGTGCAGGTCGATCGCGGTCCCGCGCGGATCGCTCAGGCCGATGGCGTGGTAGCGCTCGAAGTCGGTCTCCGAAAACGCCTCCCCCAGCGCTCCCCGCCAGCCGGCCTCGTTCAGCACGGTCATCGCCGCCCGTGCCGCGTCGGGGCGGATCAGCAGGTCGAAGTCGCCCGAAGGCCGTGTCTTGACGGTTTCCGGGTAGCGGGCCATCAAGGCCGCGCCCTTCATCAGGGCAATGTCGATGCCGGCGGCCTCAAGGAGGTCCAGCGCCTTGATGAGCGTCCGGCGACGGAGCACCCCGGCCAGCCAGATGTGCTTGACCTGCCCGCCGATCCAGGCCAGCCGGTCATCGGAGAAACCGAGCCGCAGCATATTGGCGTGGAGCAGCGGCATCAGCCGCAATTCGCGCCCCAGCATGTGGTCGGGATCGGCATAGCGCCGCCATTGCCTGAAGGATTCGAGGGCCCGCACGTCGTCGCGCAGACAGGCTTCGAGCAACCAGCGATCGCGGTCAGCCAGCGGCAAGCCGTTCATGACGGGCCGCTCCGCCCGCGCTTGGCATCGGCAAACGCCTTCATCGTCAGCAGGTAGTCCCGACGCTGCCGCTCCCGGTCCTGCCGCCCCATATTGTGCGCATGGATGCGACGGCGGCACACCACGTCGGGCAGAAGCCGCCAACTGAAGCCCAGGCCGACGGCGCGCGCGTACCAGTCGATGAAATCGGCGGCGCGGCGGTCCGGGTCGAACCCGCCCACGCGCTCGAAGGCCGCGCGGCGGACCAGCATGGCGCTCTTCATGAGGCAGGGCTGGGGCGTGGTGGCGAGGCGCAGGGAGGCACGATCCTCGGCCGCCAGATCGGGGCTCGCGAAGGTCTCCATGAAGCCGAATACGGCGTCGAGGCCGGGATCCGCCGCGAGGGCGGCCACCTGCACGGCCAGCTTGCCGGGGAGCCACAGATCGTCGGCGTCGATGATCCCGAGCAGTTCGCCGGTCGCCTGCGCCGCTGCGCGGTTGAGTGCCGCGCCGACGCCCCGGTTGTCCTGGCGGATGAGCCGCACCTCGTCGCCGAAGCCCGCCATCGCTTCGGCCGACCGGTCGGCCGAACCGTCGTCGACGGCGATCACCTCGAACGGCGCCGGCCGCTGGTCGAGCACCGAGCGGATCGCGGCTCCGACATAGGCCTCGGCGTTCCGGCACGCGATCAGGACGGAGATGCGCATGGGGAACCCCTCTATCGGCGACGGCGCGCCGCCGCGCGCATGGCCGCGAGCAGGGCCGGCGCGCTGCGTTCGGCAATTCGCGACCGGTTGCGCCCATGCTGGCGATAGAGCACGGTCACGGCATCGATCGTCACGATCCGCGCGCCGGCCTCGACCAGGCGCAGGTAAAGGTCGACATCCTCGGCATGGTCATGCGTGCCATCCATGCCTCCCACGGCGAGCCACAGCGACCGGCGGATCAGCAGGGACGGGAACAGGAACGGCGTCGGATGCGGCTCGGCGCGCCGGAGCCGCTCGTCGACGTCTACCCCCGCCTCGGCACGCAGGCGGAACGCACCGCATACGATGTCGGCCTCCGGCTCGGCGCTCCACGCGTCCAGGAGCGCGGCCATGCGTCCGGGCGGCCAGAGATCGTCATGATCGAGGAAGGCGAGCGCCTCGCCACGGGCGCGGCCAGCGCCGGCATTGCGGGCCGCCGCTGGGCCGCCGCGGTCCTGCGCGATCAGGACGACGTCGGGATGCTCCCGCCGCACGATGGCAGCGGTGTCGTCCGTCGAACCGTCGTCCACGACGATGATCTCGTCGACGGGACGTGTCTGGCTGCGGACGCTCGCCAGGGCGTCGCGGATGAAGGCCGCGCCGTTATGCACCGGCATGACGGCGCTGACGGTCGCCGGCGCGCCCTTCACGACAGACGTTCCGCAAGCGCGGCGAGCGCACGCTCGCTGTCGGGACCCGGATCGAAACGCGTCGGCGGCAGGGCCGTGAGCAGCCGCGCGATCTTGTGCAGCCGCGCCTGCTTCGCGCCCGGCGTCGCGACCATGGTATTGGCGGCCAGGTTGACGAGAACGTTCGAGCGACGGATCGGGGTGAAATCCGGTGACGGACGGCCGACGCGTTCGAGAAACAGGATGTCCCGCAGCGCCGCCTCGCCGGCATGCAGCCCGGCGAGGCCAGTGAGGTTCAGTTCGTGGCGTGTCTCCGCGAAATCATGGGAGATGGCGGTGCGTGCCGCGGCGAGGTGGGGAAAGCGGGCGGCCATGTCGTCGCGCAGGCGTGCGGTCGCGAACAGCGGTGCGACCGCCGGCGCGTCATCCGTGCGCAGGAGAACGTAGTCGTCGCCGATGAAGCGCCAGCCGGCGCCCAGGCCGGCGAGACTGAGCGTGGTCTTGCCGGCGCGGCCGGGGCCGGTGAACACGCAGGCGCGCCCGTCCCTGGCGAGCGCGGCCGCATGGACGGCGATCCAGGGCGTATCGTCGAACATGGCCTGGATCGCCGGCAGGAAAGGACGCGAGCGCTCCCACGCCTTGATCGCCGCCTTGTCGGCCACCCAGCAGACCGCACGGCGGCCCGGCCGGTCGACGACATAGAGGCAGGGCGAATGCCGGCCCATCCAGAGGCAATAGGTGTCGGCGCTCTCGACAAGGCGCATGTCCGGCTCGGCGGCGCTGAAGCCGGCCAGCGGCAGCGGCATTCCGGCATCGCCCGAGAGCACGAAGAGCGACCATGGCGGCTCGTCCCTACCCGGCTCCGACGCCGGGTGGAATGCGTCGGCGAACAGGCCCGCGAGGTCGCCGTCACCGAACTGCAGCCGGATCGTCAGCGGCCCCGCCGTCACCAGGCGCATCGCCGCGACCGGCGCCTTCGCCGCCGAGGCAAGAAGCGCCGCGACGGTGTCGGCCTGCACGGGTTCGAGTGAATCGGCCGCGTTCACGTCAACGATGCGGCTCGTCGGACGTGGCGACAAAGGGCCATCCCGCGGGCGAGGCCTCGTGGATCGGATCCACCAGCAGGAGCCCCTGCAGATCGTCGAACTTCTGGAGCGTCGGCGAAGAGAAGGTCGTCGGGGCCGGCAGTTCCTCCCGCGCCACGGCAGGCACCGGCACGAGAAGACCTTCGCCCTGCAGTTCGTCGATGAAGCGGGCGATTTCGGCGGGATCGCCCCCCGTCACGGCAGCGAACTGCCGGCCGGTATGACCGGCGATGAGCGCCTTCCAGATGTCGGGTCCCGACGCGTCGACGGCATAGAAGAAGCCCGTCTCGAGATTGGCGATCACCGTTTCGTCGCCGAAGTTTTCGAAGATCACTTCGGGTCCGGCCGAGGCGAAAACACGATCGAGAACGGCGGCCATTGGCAAATCCCTGCTCGCTCCGCGCATGATCACCGCCTTGCGGCCGGAAGCACCCGGACCAAATCGCGCGGGGCATGCCGGATAATTATGACGTTGCACGTGCCGGTTTCAACCCAAAAGCGGCGGCGGCGCAGAGGTCCGCGGCAGGCCTCCCTACGCTGGCGGCTCAAACCATTTCTAAGCCGCGCGTCCGGCGAGCAGCCGCTGCTCATAGGCCTTCACATGGGTGAAGGCGAGGCGCAGCGTCGGATCGTCGATCCCAGCGGCAATGGCCTTGCCCATGACGTAACCGATGATGTGGTCGACCTCGGTACGCCCTTTCCGCTCGATGTCGCGCAGCATGGAGGTCGCATAGGCGGAGGTGGGTTCGGAGAAGATCGCGCGATAGGTCGCCATGAACGCCTCGCTCGGCCGGTGGCCGTTTCGGGCGGCAACTTCGCTGACGGTGTCGAGAAGACGCAGAAGCTGCTCGCCGCCCTGCGGCGTGCGGACGATCTCGCCCACATTGGCGCGCATGAGACAGGTCATTGCCGCCGCCGTGGAGAGATGCACCAGTTTCTCCCACATGCGCTGCATGATGTCGGGGACGGCTTCCACCTCGACACCCCTGGCTCGCGCGAACGACGACGCAATCGCGAGAACACGTTCGCTCATCTCGCCGGACTGCTCGCCGAAGGTGAGAAACCGCCAGTCGTTGAGCTGCCGGACGGTGCCGTCCTCCGTCAGCGTGGCCTGTATCTTGGCACTGCCGCCAAGGACGCGCCCGCTTCCAAAGACGTCGTTCAGCAGATCGATATGAGCGACACCGTTGAGCAAAGGCAGCACGGCCGACGATGCGCTCATGGCGGGGGTGATGGCGCGCACGGCGTCGTCGAGGTCGTAGGCCTTGCAGGTCAGGAGAACGACATCGTAGTCGGGCGCCAGTTCCGCCGCCAGGACCGTCTTGACGGTGATGCGCGCATCGCCGAACGGGCTCGCGATCTTCAGCCCGTCACGCTGGAGGGCGAGTTGCCGACGCTCTCTCACCAGGAAGGTGACGTCGCCCCCCGCCTCCGCGAGACGCCCGCCGAAATAGCCGCCGATGCCTCCGGCACCGAGCACCAGGATCCTTGGATCGCTCATGATTTTTCCTTGTAAACCTAAACTTGGATCGCGCTGGAAATGGCCCGCGTGACGGTACGCATGTCGGCCGTGCCGCCAAGATCCGCCGTGCGAGGCGCATCCCGATCCGCCAGCACCGCCTCGATCGCACCCTCGACGGCGCGTGCCGCGGCATGCTCTCCGAGATGATCGAGCATCATTGCCCCGGACCAGATCTGGCCGATGGGGTTGGCGATGCCCCTGCCCGCAATGTCAGGGGCTGAACCATGCACGGGCTCGAACATCGAGGGATGCAGGCGCTCGGGATTTATGTTGCCGCCCGGCGCGATGCCGATGGAGCCGACGATGGCGGGGCCGAGATCGGAAAGGATGTCGCCGAACAGGTTGGACGCGACCACCACGTCGAATCTTCCCGGCTGCCGCACGAAATGGGCGGTCAGGATGTCGATGTGGAACTGGTCCGTGCGGATGTCGGGATAATCGCCCGACACGGCCTTGAACCGCTCGTCCCAGAACGGCATCGAGTGGATGATGCCGTTGCTCTTGGTGGCGGAGGCGACATAGCCCTTGCGGCCGCGTGCGAGCTCGAAGGCATAGCGCATGACGCGATCGCAGCCATGGCGCGTGAAGACGGATTGCTGGATCGCGAGTTCGTCGGCGCGGCCTTCGTTGATGCGCCCACCGAGCTGCGAGTATTCGCCTTCGGTATTCTCGCGCACGACGTAGAAATCGATGTCGTCGCCGAACGGCGGCCGGAGCGCGCCCTCCACGCCCTTGAGCGACCTGACCGGACGCAGATTGACGTATTGATCGAAGCTGCGCCGGATCGGGATCAACAGGCCCCAGAGGGAAACATGGTCCGGCACGCCGGGATAGCCGACCGCGCCGAGATAGATGGCATCGAAGCCTCGCAATTGGTCGATGCCGTCGTCGGGCATCATGCGTCCCGTCTTCAGGAAGCGCTCGCAATTCCAGTCGAAGCCGTGCCATTCGAAGGCGAAGCCATGCCGCCGCGCGGCGGCTTCCAGCACTTCCTGTCCCGCCGGAACCACTTCGTTGCCGATGCCGTCACCGGGAATGACGGCGATCCGATATGTCTTTGTCACGACGCCCACACTGCCTGCTTGTTTGCGGTGGCGGATCATCGGTGCCGGCGCGGGCCGTGAGAACCTCAATGTAGGGAAGCGAGCTTTGCGTGATGCGCAAATCGACCGGGCAAGGGCTCCTGTATCCGCTTGCCGCGGTCCGGCTCCGCCTCAGCGCGCTTCCGCGTTTTGCGGAAACGCGGAAGCCAGCTCGTCGAGCATGTAGTTGGCCGCCGCACTTAGCTGACGGTTTGAATGACGGCAGAGGCAGACGCGCGTGCCATTGTGCTCGGCGCCTTCCAGCTCCAGCGCCACCAGTGCCTCATCGGCATTTTCACCCCAGATGGCGAAGGCCGGCACGATCGCGGCTCCGGCGCCCGAACGCGCGTAGAGCTTGAGCGCGGCGATGGAATTCACCGTGAGATGCGGCACGGTCCCGCCTTTTTCCGGCGGCAGGAGAGCGTCGAAGGCCACCCGCGTCGCATAGCTCCGGGGCGGCAAAGCCAGGCACGTCCCGTCGAGCAGGTCGACGCTGGCAACCGTGCCGCGGGCGGCCATGTCATGCTCGCGGCTCACGATGGCGACCAGCCGGCTGCGGTGTTCGGCGACGATTTCAAGCTCCGAATGGCTCGGTGCGTTGAAGACGACCGCAAGGTCCGCCCGTTCTTCCAGCAGCGCCCTTTCCGCCTGCCGGCCGGAGGCGACCACGATATCCGTCTTGATGTTCGGGTAGCTGCGGGCCATCGCACTGATCCTGGGCATGAGATAATCGGGGACCAGGGCTTCCGAAGCGTAGACCGAGACGTGGCCGCGCTTGAGCGCGTGGACGTCGTCCAAATCCGCCGCCAGCCGATCCATCCGGCGCAACACATGCCGGGCGGCCTCGATGAAGACCTCCCCCGCACTGGTTGGCCGCATGCCGCGCGAATGCCGCTCGAACAGCGTCACGCCGAGCTCGTGCTCCAGCTGCGCGACCTGGCGGCTCAGTGCGGACGAGGTGAGATGCACGTCATGTGCGGCGGCGAGAGTAGAACCGTGCTCCGCGATGGAGATGACGTACCGCAGAACCTGAAGCGGCATGCGCGGCAGCGCGCCGACGATCTTGGATCGGCCCATGAGTTCCCCCTGAAGCTGGATTCGCCGAAAGGCCTTCCTTGGAAGCCGCTGCCCGAGGCGCCTGCAGGTCGTCGGCAACTCCCCGTACCGCTTTGCAAGATACGCAAAGCAGACGTCGGCACATTGAAATTGTCAATGAGGCGTCAAACCAACAGCATCCACGGGAATGAAACTTGCTTGGACCCAAGGTGACTCATGAACGCTTTCGACGCGGATATTGCGGCCAGCCCGATGGTTTCCGTCGCGGTCGTCCAGGCGGCGCCTGTCGCCTTCGATCTCGCCCGGACCCTCGACAAGGTCGCCGATCTCACCGCGGATGCCGCTAGGTCGGGGGCGCAACTGGTCCTCTTCCCGGAAGCGTTCGTCAGCGCCTATCCCCGTGGCCTCGACTTCGGCGCACGGATCGGCGCGCGTTCGGATGAAGGACGCGAATGGTATCGGCGGTACGCTGAAAACTCCCTGCTGGTTCCGGGCGCGGATTTCGAACGGCTCGCGGCCATTGCTGCCCAGAACAGGGTTCATCTGGTCATCGGCGTCATCGAGCGCGACGGCGCGACGCTGCATTGCACGGTGCTGTTTTTCGGGCCGGATGGCACCTATCTGGGCAAGCATCGCAAGCTGATGCCCACGGGTTCCGAACGCCTCGTCTGGGGACAAGGCGACGGCTCCACCCTCTCCGTTGTCGACACACCCCATGGCAGACTGGGCGCCGTCATCTGCTGGGAAAACTACATGCCGCTCCTGCGTGCCGCGATGTACGCGAAGGGTATCGACATCTATTGCGCGCCCACGGCCGACGGACGGGACAGCTGGCTGCCGAGCATGCGCCACATCGCGCTGGAAGGGCGCGTGTTCGTCCTGACGGCCAACCAGTTCTGCCGCCGCAGCGACTATCCCGACGATTATCCGACCCCCTTCGGCGATGAACCGGACACCGTCATGTCGCGGGGCGGCAGCTGCATCATCGGCCCCATGGGCAACATACTGGCGGATGCCGCCTGGGACCGCGAAGCGATCCTGACCGCCGAGCTCGACCGGCGGGACCTTCTTCGAGCCCGCTACGATTTCGATCCGGTCGGCCATTACAGCCGCCCGGACGTGTTCCAGCTGCTGGTCGACGAGCGCGCGCGGACAACGCTGCGCAGCACGGTCTGAGGCGATGCAGCTCCTTTACACGCCCTTCTCGCCGTTCTCTCGCAAGGCCCGGGTCGTGGCCAACGAGAAGGCGATAGACGACCGGATCGATCTCGTCCTCACCGAGGTGGGCACGCATGTTCCGTTGCGAACCGCGGCTCACGACCAGCTCGCCGAGGTGACGCCTCTGGTGAAGATCCCGGTCCTGATCGACGGCACCGAACGGATCTTCGATTCGCGGGTGATATGCGAGTATCTCGACGCGCTGTCCGAACATCCCCGCATGTTCCCCGAAAGCGGTCCCGCGCGTTGGCGGGCGCTTCGTCGACAGGCGATCGGCGACGGCATCATGGACGCCGCCATCCTGTGCCGGTTCGAACAGGCCCGCCCGTCCGGGCGCGCCTGGGACGAGTGGTCGGCGGCGCAGACGCGACGGATCCTGCTCGCCCTCGACACGCTTGAGAGCGGCCCGCCATCGACCGACGACATCGATATCGGGACGATCAGCATGGCCTGCGCGATGGGCTATCTGGACTTCCGCTTCGCCCATCTCGGCTGGCGCACCGGCCGCGCCGCCCTGGCACGCTGGTTCGATGTCTTCCGGCTCCGCCCCTCGATGCAGGCGACCGACCCCGGTTCGCCCTAGGCGTCCGACCCACCATTCCAGCACCACGACGATGCCCGACCGAGCTGCCCGCAGACGGTGGCCGGCCTCATGCCTTTCCAGAGGAGATCGATCATGACGACACGACGCATGTTCCTTAAAGCCACGGCTGGCGCAGGGGCCTTGTGTGCAGTCAGCGGGCGCCCGCTGCGCGCGCAGACACCGCAGTTCCGCTACCGTCTCGGCCATCCCTACCCCGAGAACCTGCCGGTGCACCAGCGCGCCCTGGAAGCCGCCGAGAAAATCCGCAAGGACACCAACGGTCTCGTCGAGATCGGCGTCTACGGCAACAGCGCGTTGGGCGGCGACACCCAGATGATCTCGCAGGTGCGCTCGGGCGCGCTGCAGTTCTATTCCGGCGCCGGCGTCATCGTGTCGAGCTTCGTACCCGTGGCCGCCATCAGCGGCGTCGGCTTCGCCTTCAAGGACTACCCGGCGATATGGGCCGCGCTCGATGGCGAACTGGGCGCACACATACGCGGCGCCTTCGACAAGGCGGGTCTCCATGCGTTCGAGAAATGCTGGGACACCGGATTTCGACAGGTGAGCAGCAGCACTCGCCAGATCAAGGCACCGGACGACTTCCGCGGCTTCAAGATCCGCGTTCCGGTCAGTCGGGCCTACACCTCGCTGTTCGAAGCGCTCGGCGCCTCGCCGGCCGCGGTCAACCTGGCGGAAGTCTATTCGGCCTTGCAGACGCGGATCGTCGAGGGACAGGAAAACTCCATCGCCGTCTTCACCGCCGCCAAATTCTACGAGGTCCAGACATATATCAGCCTGACCAACCACATGTGGGACGGCTCCTGGCTGCTCGCCAACGGCGCGGCATGGAAGGCGCTGCCCGCCGATGCCCAGGCCATCGTCTCCCGGCACTTCAACGATGCGGCACTGGTGCAGCGTGTCGATTCCGAGCGGCGGAACGACGACTATCGTGCCCAGCTCGTGACCCATGGCATGACGGTCAACGAGATCGATCCCGAGCCGTTCAAGCAGGCACTGCGCACCAGCGGCTACTACACGGACTGGGCCGGACGCTACGGCGCCGAAGCCTGGAGCATTCTGGAAAAATACGCGGGCAAGCTGTCCTGAGAAATCCAATCTGCTGGGAAGTCGATGCGGGCCCACCCATGAGCGTGGGCTCGACACCTACCGCTGCCGGAACGACGGAAGGATGCGAGCATGATGCCGACACAGGCCGAGACGGGTTCCGTCGAACGATCCTCGACCTTACGCGCCCGGACCGGGCTGCTGGAGGCCACGGAGAAAAGGCTCGCCACGACGGTTGAACTCGTCGTCGCCGCCCTCGTGGTTGCGGAGATCCTCATTCTCTTTACCGGCGTGGTGTCCCGCTATGTCTTTCACCGGCCGCTGGTCTCGGCCGACGAAATCGCCGCGATCCTGTTTCTATGGCTCTCCATGCTTGGTGCGGTCGTGGCGTTTCACCGCGGCCAGCACATGCGGATGACCGCCTTCGTCTCCAAGGTGCCGCAGGGATGGCGTTCCTTCGTGGACAATGTCGCGCTGACGGCCGGCATGCTGTTCCTGGCGCTGCTGGCGGGACCGGCTTTCCATTACGCGGCCAACGAGGTGGTCATCCTCACGCCGGCCCTGGAAATCTCCAATGCCTGGCGCGCCGCCGCATTACCGGGCGGCATCGTGCTGATGGTCGCCTTCGGCGCCATTCGGCTGGTGCGATCCTCCAGCCTGTCGAGCGGCAGCGCCGCCCTTGGCCTCCCGCTTGCCGCCGCCGCTGCATTCTGGATGATGGGGAGCGTGTTTCCCGCTCTCGGCAATCTCAATCTGCTCGTCTTCTTCGTCGTGCTGGTTGCCGGGCTGGTCTTTTCCGGCGTCCCGATCGCCTTCTGCTTTGGCCTCGCCACATTCGGCTATTTGTCCCTGTCCACCAGCGTGCCGCTCGAAGTCGTCGTCGGCACCATGGAGGAGGGAATGAGCCACCTCATCCTGCTGTCCGTGCCGATGTTCGTGTTTCTCGGACTGCTTATCGAGATGACCGGCATGGCGCGCACCATGGTCGCGTTCCTGGCGAGCCTGCTGGGCCATGTGCGCGGAGGGCTATCCTATGTGCTGGTGGGTGCCATGTATCTGGTTTCCGGCATATCCGGCGCCAAGGCAGCGGATATGGCCGCAGTAGCGCCGGTGCTGTTTCCCGAAATGAAGGCGCGCGGCGCCAAGCCCGGCGACCTCGTCGCGCTGCTCGCCGCCACGGGTGCACAGACCGAGACCATTCCGCCGAGCATCGTTCTGATCACCATCGGGTCCGTGACCGGCGTTTCGATCGCCGCCCTGTTCACCGGCGGGCTGCTGCCGGGCGTCGTCCTCGGCGCGACCTTGTGCGCCGTGGTCTGGTTCCGCTATCGGCATGAGGACCTGTCGCATGTCCAGCGCGCGACGGGGCGCCAGATCGCGCGCAGCCTTGTCGTCGCGCTGCCCGCCCTGGCGCTGCCGTTCGTCATCCGCATGGCCGTCATCGAAGGCGTCGCCACCGCCACGGAAGTCTCGACCATCGGGATCGTCTATGCGGCTTTTGTCGGTCTGTTTGTCTACCGACAGTTCGACTGGAAGCGGCTGGGGAACATGCTGGTGGAGACCGCGGCGCTATCGGGCTCCATCCTCCTGATCATCGGCGCGGCCACCGGCATGGCCTGGTCGCTGACGCAATCAGGCTTCTCCCATGACCTGGCCGCGGCGATAGCCGGCTTGCCGGGTGGGCACATCACCTTCCTGCTGGTGTCCATCGTGGCCTTCATCATTCTCGGCAGCGTGCTGGAGGGCATTCCCGCGATCGTCCTGTTCGGGCCTCTCCTGTTTCCCATCGCCCGGCAGGTCGGCGTGCACGACGTCCAGTATGCGATGGTGGTGATCCTCGCCATGGGTATCGGCCTGTTCGCCCCGCCCTTCGGCGTCGGCTACTACGCGGCTTGCGCGATCGGCCGCGTCAACCCCGATGAGGGCATGAAGCCGATCCTGGGTTATATGATCGCCCTTGTGATCGGGCTTCTGCTGGTCGCGGCCTTTCCCTGGATATCGATCGGGTTTCTCTGAGAGGTCGCCAATTCGATGCCCATACCCAGCAAAAACGACCGTCCGATCCACATCAGGACGCTCGCGGTGCACGGCGGCCAAAAGCCGGATCCGGCGACCGGCGCCATCGCTCCGCCCATCGTGACGACGTCATCCTATTCCTATGGCGACTTCGACACGGGGGTCGATCGATTTACCGGCGAGAAGCCCGGCTATCTCTACAGCCGTTTCGCCAATCCCACCGTTGCCGTGTTCGAGGCCAAGATGGCGGCGCTGGAAGGAGGCGAGGCGGCTGTCGGGTTTGCAAGCGGCATGGCGGCCATCAGTTCCACGCTCCTGGCCATGCTTTCGGCAGGCGATGAGATCGTCTCCGTCGGTACGGTGTATGGCGGTACCGAGGGCGTCATCAGATCGCTGTTGCCGCGACTGGGCATTCGATGCATCCAGCTTGCAAAGCTTGAGGATCTTGCAGCGGCGATGACGCCTCGGACACGCGTCGTTTACGTCGAAACGCCGGCGAACCCGGTTCTGGGCATCGTCGACCTCGAAGAGGCATCCAGAATTGCGCACGACGGAGGCGCCATGGCGGTTGCGGACAATACTTTCGCAACGCCATGCCTCACCCGCCCCTTGTCGCTCGGAATAGATATCGTCGTCCATTCTGCGACAAAATTCATAAGCGGGCATGGGGATGCGACGGGAGGCATAGCCGTCGGCACGGCCGAGGCGATGCGGAAGGTGAGGCAGGCAGGCATGCTGCAACTGGGAAGCTGCCTCAGCCCCCATGATGCCAGCTTGCTCATCCGCGGCCTGAAGACCATGCCGTTGCGCGTGGAGGCCGCCTCGCTGAGCGCACAGAGGATCGCGGAATATCTGAACGGCCACGCCGCCATCGGAACCGTCTTCTACCCGGGCCTCCCCGACCATCCCGGGCATGATATCGCGGCACGCCAAATGGCATCGTTCGGCGGCATCCTGTCATTCGAAATGAAGAGTGGGCGCGACGCCGCCCGCGCCTTTCTGGACAAGCTGAAACTCGTAACGCAGGCGGTCTCGGTTGGAGATACCGATTCGCTGGCCTGCCATCCCGCAACCACCACCCATAGCGCGGTCCCTCCCGAGGCACGTCAGAAGAGCGGCGTCACCGAGGGACTTGTGCGATTGAGTGTAGGCATCGAATACGCGGATGATTTGATCGGCGATATCGCGCAGGCGCTGCAATGAGCATGCTTAGACCGCGAAACCTGCAGCACGGGTGACGGCCAAGAGCTGCAGATGGGGCGTCGGCTGCGGCACTGGCAGCTTGACGCTCCGGCTGTCCGAGCGGTCTGCCGGCGTCATATGCGTCCTTACGGTTGCGATGGATGCCGTTCCGGAGACGGGCGCACCACGACGGTAGCGGACATGCCTGCCACCAGGGACAGATCGGCGGGTATGTCGTCGAGCGCGATGTGCACCGGGATGCGCTGTGCGAGGCGGATCCACCCGAAATTGGGATCCACCGCCGCGAGCAGGCGGCCATTGGCAGACGTAGGATCGGCGATGGCCCGGCTCAGCCCCTGCACGTGGCCTCCAAGCACCACTCCGCCCGCCATCAGCCGCACCTCGGCAAGGTCGCCCACCCGGATGGCCGGCAGCTTGGTCTCCATGAAATAGGCGTAGACGTAGAAGGAATCCCGGTCGACGACCGCCAGCACACCGTTGCCGGCCGTCGCATAGTCCCCCACCGTGGCGGTGAGATTGGTGACGAAGCCGTTGACCGGCGAGCGCACCGTGCTGCGCTCCAGGTTGAGCTGCGCCGTGGCGAGTTCGGCCCGGGCGAGCTGCAGCGTCGCCGCGACCTCCCCGGCCTTGGTCCGTGAGGTCTCCGCGGTCACGATGGAGATGGCGCTCGGGTCGCTCGCCAGCACCTTCGCGTCACGGTCGGCATTGTCCTGCGCGAGCTTGAGCGCCTGCTCGGCCTGGGCGACGCTTGCCTGCGCCTGCTCGGCGGCGAGGGCGAAACGCTGCCGGTCGATCACGAAAAGCACGTCGCCCCTGGCCACGGCCTGGTTGTCGACGACCGCGATCGAGGTGACGAGCCCCGACACGTCGGGCGCCAGCTCGACAACGTTGGCCTGCACGCGGGCGTCCCGCGTCCAGGGCGACAGCGCATAGAAGTCCCACAGCCACCAGCCGACGAGCCCGGCCGCGATCACCGCAACTGCCGTCACCGCCACGCGCAGGGCCGATGCCGTCCCGATCATGCACCGCTCCCGAGGAAGACCACGAAGCCCACCATCAGCACATAGAGGGCAAGATTGAACAGGGATCGATGCCAGACATGGCGATAAAGGCCGAACCGCCCCATCAGCCACCGGATGGCCGCGAAGGGCACCAGCGCCAGTGCCGCCCAGAGCAGCATCGGTGGGAGGTAGAAACCGAGGAATTCGACGGTGTGGAACAGAGCGAGGCTCGGCGCGCGCATGCTCAGCTCCCGAAGCCGCGTTCGAAATAGGGACGGTCGATGGCGAAGCGGTCAGCGACGAAACGCAGCGAGGCGCCGGCCCGCAGCACCGCCCGCGCCGCCGGCGTGCCCGGCTCCAGGCGGCGCGCGGCGAGCGCGACGCGCGCCGTCGCGACCACCACCTCGACCTCGGCGAGCGGCAAAGGCCGGGCGGCGCGGCTGCCTGCCAGCGCTTCGAGCGCGGCGGCGAACCGTTCGAGGAACGCTTCCAGTTCGCGGGCGACATCGCGCGGCATTGCCGGATCGGCGATGCCGCGGACCAGCCGGCCGAGCTCAAGCGCCGTGGAGGCGGCGCCCAGCGTGCCGCGAAAGAACACCTCGTCGCGCGAACGGTCGAGCGCAAGGCGCGGCAGCAACGCGGAAAGCATGGCGACGATCTCGTCGAAAGCCCGCCTCGGCACCACCTCGCCGCGCGCCACCGCCGGCAGCACGACGCCGAGGGTGCGTTCCCAGCTCTGGTCGCGCCGGGCGCGCGAGGTCACCGGCACCGCGGCGATGACGGCGAGACAGATGACCATGCCGAGGACCAGCGCGGCCGCCGCGTTGACGAAGGCGAGCTCATCCGGCGCCGCCGCGTTGCCGGTCCCCACCTCGGCGATGGTGAAGCCGCCGAGGGCGATGCCGGTCCAGGCATGGCTCGGCGTGCCCGCCATCAGCCCGGCCGGCAGCAGCACCAGGACCAGCACCAGCGCCAGCGCCTCGAACCCTTCGAGATAGGGCAGCACCAGCACCATGACCGCATAGGCGAGCCCGATGCCGACGACGCTGCCGACGAGGAACGAGCGCGCGCCTGCCTGCGGATTGTCCTGGTTGACGGCGAAGAACAGCATGGTGGCGCCGCCGGAGACGATCGAGAAACCGCTGCTCCAGCCGGTGGCCATCCACACCGCACTGAGGAGCACGATGGCGAGAGCGGCGCGAACCGCATTGGCGAGCGCTTCCAGCGACCCTTCCGCGGCCGATCGACGGCGGCGGCCCGCGCCCGAGCCCCGCGCGCGGCGCAGGCTCGCCGCCTCGGCGACCACCACCATGGACAGGCCGTGGAGCAGATCGCCCGCCCGGCGCAGGATCAGCAGCCCGTTGGCGAGCGCATCGAAGGGAGCCGTTCCGGCCATGGCCTCAAGGTCGGCGGCGGCGGTGGCGATCCCCGATCGCGCCGCCAGCAGTTCGCGACGCAGGGCCTGCGCATCGTCCCAAACCGTGTCATCTGCCGCGAGCCGCTCGATACGTGCCGCCGTCGCCTCCAGCGCCGGTCGCATGCAAGCCAGCACCGCCGGCGCCCCGTCCTTGCCGAAATCGTCGAGGCGGAAGAACAGGCCGCGCGCTATGGAGAGCACGACAAGGAATTCCCGCACGGTGCGGGCGAGGCCGCGCGCGTCGGCGCGCATCTCCGGCGCCTCGAAGAGCGCATAGGATCGCAGGGCGTCGAACGAAATCGCCTCGGCGACCATCTGCCGGCGCATCGCCACGAAGGCGGCGGGCGGCGAGGCGAGGCGCAGCGCCGTCGACACGTAGCGCGCGAGGCTGCGGAAGGTGTCGGCGAGCGCCTCGCGCAAAACGTCGCCGGCATAGCGCGGCAGCACGATCGCGCTCGCCGCGGTGCCGCAGGCGATGCCGATGAGAATCTCGGCGACGCGGTCGCCGGCGACGATCCACGCGACGACCGGATCCATCGCCCCTTCATAGGCGATGAGGAGCGCCGTATAGCCGGCAAGCAGAACCGCATAGGCCGCATAATTGCGCAGCCGTGCGCCGAAATAGAAGCTCGCGCCGACCACGAAGGCGGTCGCGCCGACGAGAAGCTCCGCTTCCTGCGAGAACATCCCGACCAGCGCCAGTCCGACGAGCCCGCCGGCGACGGTCCCGGCGGCGCGACAGGTACCCTTGGCCATCGCGGCACCGACGGTGGGCTGCGCGAGGAGATAGACGGTCAGCGTTGCCCATTGGGGATCGCGAAGCTCCAGCCAGTAGGCGATCGCCAGGGCGACGATGGCTGCGACCGCGGTCCGCAAGGCGAAGACGACATTGCGCCAGCCGAGATCGACCGAGAATCTGCCGCCTCCGCGACCGGCTTCCGTCCCAGCGACGCTCATCACGCTCCACTTCGGCCGCCGGATACGTCCCCTCCGCCTAGCTTCGATACGGCTTCATGGCGAAGATGCCGGACTGATCCGACTGCACCTGCGCCTTGGCCTGCGCCAGCAGATGATCCTGCAATTGCTCGACCGATCCGAACAGCCAGCCGCAGCCGACACATTTTACCGGCGCATGGTCTCCATCCGCCTGATCGAACGAAAAGCGGGTGTCGCCGCACTGCCGACAAACAATCTGAAGATCCATGATTGCCTCCGTGGCCGGGCGGAGGAGTGCGAACGGCAACGAAACGCAACACGCGTCTGCACACCTGTGGGTCTGCGTCTGGAACGGGGAACATTGAGCCACAGCGAGCCTGGCGAGGCAACATTCAAGGAGCCGCCCGGCATCGGCGGAACGGCCGTTCGTCGGTGCGGAGTACCATGACGGATCTCGCTCGCCACGACAGGCCGGAGGCGATCGACGAGGGCAGCGGCCTCACCGTTCGCGGTGAATTTTCAGGGCGTCAGGAGACGCTGGAGCTTCGAGACGTCGTCAGGCACGCTGAACGCGAGGCCGGCAGGTGTAAGCTCGGTTATCTCGATCTTCACCGGGTGGCCGGATTCGAGAACCAGGACCGCTTTGCCGGAATTGCGCGCTTCAATCATGGTGGCGACTTCGGCGCTGAGGATACCTGTCGCGGTGACCACGTCCTGCCGGGCACCCTGATCGTGAAGCGCAAGCTCATAGGTCGCGGTGGATGAACCGAACGATCGGGTGCGGAGCCAGCCGGCCCCTTTGAAGCTGCCATGTATCATGGTGCACTTGCCGACTTGATGTGCCGAAGCCACGGCTGACGTGTGCGTCAAGATTGTGAACGAATGGCAGGCGCCGAAGTTCCCCGGCAGCGCCGCTCGTCCGGTACCGGCGCCTCCGGGCCGGATATCCTCGGGGAGAGGCCGAAGAATGACCCGTAGAATGTGAAATCGGCTCGCCCGGAATGCCGGCGCGGGTTAGCCTGATACAACCGCATGCATTATCTGTGATTGTCCGGGAGACGGAATGGACGGACAGCACAAGGGAACGGCCCGGGATGGCAGGGGCAACCTGGAGCGCCATCAGCGTCTCCTGGTCATCGGCAGCCTTTTCGCCGCCGTTGCCGTGCTGGCGACGATCGGCATCGCGCTGTGGCAATCGCGGGAGGACGCCTGGGAGCGCGCCCTGCTCGCGGAGACCAATATGGCCCGTGCCATCGCCACCCATGTCGAGCGCCATATCCAGAAATACGATGCCGCCCTCGGCCTGGTGGCGCAGGAGCTTCAGGATCCGTCGTTCAGTACGCTTCCGCCGACGTTCTGGCAGCGAATGCTCGCGAACATCGCCAATGGCGCCGAATATGTCGGCTCGATCCTAATCCTCGACGAGCATGGCGACATCGTCGCCGATTCAGCGATCCAACCGCGCACGGCCAATTTTTCCGACCGCGACTACTTCAAGGTCCATCAGATCAAGGCCGATTTCGGGACCTATATCAGCCAGCCCTATCAGAGCCGGCTCCGCAACGGTGACTGGAGCATTGCGCTGAGCCGCCGCCTCACCAAGCCGGACGGCAGCTTCGCCGGGGTCGCGCTGATCGCGGTGCGGCTGGAGTTCATCCGCTCGCTCATGCGCGTCATGGAGCTGGATCCGAAGGACGTGATGGTGGTCCTCAACGACGGGGGCCGGGTGCTGATGCGGCAACCCTCCGCCAATGGCGACGGCGATGTCGGACTCGACCTGTCGACCAGCCCCAATTTCCTGCGGATCAGGCGCGAAGGGACCGGCTCGTTCACCGCGACGGCAACCATCGACCATGTCGATCGCATGTACAGCTTCACCCGCGTCGCCGGTACGGATCTGATCGTGAATGTCGGCATGGCCACCGAGCCGATCTTCGCCGCCTGGCGCAGCCGATCCCTCGTCATCGCCATCATGGCGGGGCTGGTCAGCGCCGCGCTGGTGGCGCTGGCCGTGCTGCTGCGGCGGGAGCTTCGCCAGCGGACACGGGCAGAGGCCGATCTCGCATTGCTGGCGACCACGGATGCGCTCACCGGCCTCGCCAACCGCCGCCGCTTCGACGAGGTGCTGAGCAGGGAGTGGCGCCGCGCCGTGCGGACGAACGGCCTGCTTTCGGTAATGCTGATCGATGCCGACAATTTCAAGCAGCTGAACGACCGCTACGGCCATGCGGTCGGCGATGAAATGCTGAAGCTTCTGGCGCTTGCCATCGACCAGTGCGCACGGCGGCCCGGAGATCTTCCCGCACGGATCGGCGGCGAGGAGTTCGCGATCATCCTGCCGGATACCGGCTCGGACGGCGCGCATTTTCTTGCCGAGAAGGTCCGCATGACCTTGGCGCAAACCTCGCTTCCGATGGGCTCCACGACCATTCCGGCCAGCACCATCAGCATCGGCATCGCCAGCACCCTCGCCGGCGAAGCGATTTCCCCCGCCGCGCTGCTGGAGACGGCGGACCGGGGCGTGTATGCCGCGAAACGCGAGGGACGCGACCGGGTGGTGCGCGGCGAGCTGGCGACCCATCAGCCCGCGGCCCCGTCGCTGGATGCCCCGCCGACCCGGCACTGAGGTAGCGACGGCGCGCCACGCCGCTTTCGCGGGATCGTAGGACCGGAACCGTCGGCCAGCGCTGCGAAAGCTGGCGGAACCCTGCCGCGGCACGGAACGTTCTCCCTGGGTAAGCACCAGGGAGAACGGAAATGGGTGAAGTCTTTCTGACTGCCACCGAGACGCCCGGTGAGACACCTGCCCGCGGCTCGCTCGGAACGCCGTCTGCGGCACGCGAAACCTATGAAATCGTTGGACGCGAAGCCGATTGGCACGTCGCCTATGACGGCGAACGCGGCATGGGTTACGCTACCAGGGAGGCCGCGTTCGAAGCCGCCGTTGCCGGTGCCGCCAATGCGATCCGGGCGGGGCGCGAGGTCGTCATCATCGTTCCCGGCGCCGCCAGCGGCGAAAGCCTGCTGGGTGGCGAGAACCCCACCGGAGCGGCTCGGGCCTGACGGCATCGGGAGAGGGTTGAGAGAAGCAGAAGCCTGGCATGTCGATTTTGCGGGTCGGCATCCGGCATCGCGCGGCTGATCGCAGGCAGGTGGAGCCGACGCTCCGCTAGCGGCGCCTTCCAGCGGCCGCCTCACGCCGACAGCCGGTCCTCGCCCGCATCGAGCCGTCGCATCACGCGGCGCAGTTCCTGCGGGGTATGGCCGAGCGTACGCAGGAAGCTCTCGCACATGCGCTCGGGATCGACGAAGCCGACCAATCGGGCGATCTCGTCGAAGCTCCGGCGGCCGTCCTCGACCATCGGCCGCGCGGAATCCACCCGTAGACGCTCGATCGCCTTGGCCGGTGTCATGCCGGTCGAGGCGGTGAAGGCACGACCGAACTGGCGCACGCTCAGATGCGCCACCTCCGCCAGCTGCTCGACGGAAAGGCGTTCGGCGAGGTTCTCGCGTGCATAGCTGAGGCTGCGGCGGATGCGGTCGGAGCCGGGATCGAAGTCGAGCAGCGAGGAGAACTGGTTCTGGCCGCCTGGGCGGCGATAATAGACGACCAGCATCCGCGCGGCGGCCTGGGCGATGTCCTTGCCGAGGTCCTCCTCGATCAGGGCCAGCGCCATGTCGATGCCGGCCGTCATTCCGGCAGAGGTCCAGAGCGGGCCGTCCTGCGTGTAGATGCGGTCGCCCTCGACCTGCAGCGCCGGATAGCGCGCCTTCAGTTCCGGCGCGAAGAACCAGTGCGTGGTCGCCTGCCGTCCGTCGAGCAGGCCGCTTTCGGCGAGCACGAAGGCGCCGGTGCAGACGCTGGCGACCCGCCTCATGAGCGGAGCGGTCTCGGCGACGCATCGCGCCAGCGGCCGCAGTTGCTCGACCTCGGGCGGTATCGGCGCGCCGACGACGAGAAACGTGTCGGCCGGCTCGATGATCATCGGCTGCGTCACCACCTCGATACCGGTGGAACTGCGGACCGGACCGCCCGTCGCCGACACGACCTCAAGCCGGTAGCTGCTGCCGGCCATGTGCCCGGCAATCGAGAAGGCCTCGAGCGGCCCGGACAGATCGATGAGCACGAAACCCGGATAGACGAGGAATCGGATGGTTCGGGTCATGTCCAGAATACCGGGATCTATGTCCTTTCAGACGCGATGTCACATGACTAGCGTATCCCTCACCCACATTGAATACGGGGAGCGGCCGATGACGGAATTTACGCGCAGCGGACTTATCGATTCCGATCGCCGCGATATCATCGCCCTCGATGCGGGGATGGCCCTGTTCGCCGCCGTGCCGACTTTCCCGCCTTCGCTCAGACAGCCTCACCCACTTTCGTACCCGCAAGGAAGACCATCATGACCACGGTGACCACCAAGGACGGCGTCGAAATCTTCTTCAAGGACTGGGGCCCGAAGGAGGGGCAGCCGATCGTGTTCCATCACGGCTGGCCGCTCTCCTCCGACGACTGGGACAACCAGATGCTGTTCTTCGTGCAGCGCGGCTATCGGGTCGTCGCCCATGACCGCCGCGGCCATGGCCGTTCCACCCAGGTCAGCGACGGCCACGACATGGACCATTACGCCGCCGACGTCGCCGCGGTGGTGGAGCATCTCGACCTGAGCGACGCCGTGCATGTCGGACACTCCACCGGCGGCGGCGAGGCGACCCACTATGTCGCCCGGCACGGCCAGACCCAGGGACGGGTCGCCAAGCTCGTCATCATCGGCGCGGTGCCGCCTCTCATGCTGAAGACTGCCGCCAATCCCGGCGGTCTGCCGATCGAGGTGTTCGACGGCTTCCGCAAGGCGCTGGCCGATAATCGCGCCCAGTTCTATCTCGATGTCCCGACCGGCCCGTTCTACGGCTTCAACCGGCCGGGGACGACGACCTCGCAGGGCGTGATCGAGAATTGGTGGCGGCAGGGCATGATGGGCGGCGCCAAGGCGCATTATGAGGGCATCAAGGCATTCTCGGAGACCGACTTCACCGAGGACCTGAAGATGATCGAGGTACCGACCCTCGTCATGCACGGCACCGACGACCAGATCGTGCCTTATGCCGACTCGGCGCCGCTGTCGGCGAAGCTGCTCAAGCACGCCACGCTGAAGAGCTATGACGGCTTCCCGCACGGCATGTGCACCACCCATGCCGATGTGATCAATTCGGACCTGCTCGCCTTCATCAAGGGCTGATCGGGCTCCCGACACGAACCGACGGCTGGCCGCCTGCCGCGGCCGGCCGTCTCCCGAGCGGCGGATCGGGGATATGCACGCCCGGTATCTGGTATTTTATTACCATCAAATGACAGCGGCGGGCGCTGTCCGCCGCAACTGGCGGCAAGGAGGCTGAACCATGAAGATCGTCATCATCGGCGGAACCGGGCTCATCGGCTCCAAGGTCGCCGTTCTGTTGCGCGACGCCGGCCACGAGGTGGTCGCCGCCTCGCCCCGCACCGGGGTCGACGCCTTCACCGGCGAAGGGCTGGCCGGCGCCCTCGACGGCGCGCAGGTCGTCGTCGACCTCGCCAATTCGCCATCCTTCGAGCCGGGCGCCGTACTGGAATTCTTCCGCGTCTCCGGGCGCAACCTGATCGCCGCGGAAGCCGCAGCGGGCGTCGGGCACCATGTCGCGCTGTCGATCGTCGGCACCGACCGCATGCCGGGCAATGGCTATTTCCTCGCCAAGGTCGCGCAGGAAGAGATGATCATCGCCTCCGGTATTCCCCACACGATCCTGCGCTCGACCCAGTTCATGGAGTTCATCGGCGGCATCGCCGCCTCCGGCGTGCAGGACGGCGTGGTGAGGCTTGCTCCCGGCCTGTTCCAGCCGATCGCCGCCGAGGATGTGGCGGACTTCGTGGCGGACACCGCCCTCGCCTCGCCAAGGAACGGAATCGTCGAGATCGCCGGGCCGACGCGAGCCCCTCTCGACGCGATCGTCGCGCGCTATCTCGCGGCCATGGGCGACGCTCGGCCGGTGGTGGGCGATCCCGATGCCCGCTATTTCGGCGGCCGCGTCGAGGAATTCTCCCTCGTGCCTTTGGGCGAGGCCCGCCTCGGCCGGACCGACCTCGACGCATGGCTCCGCCGCCGCCCACTCTCCCTCTGAAGGCCCCTCGCCTCCCACGGCATAGCCGGGCTGGATCGCTGCGGCCCGCCACCCGCCGCGGCGAATGCCGGATGTCAGCCTTCGCCCGGTCCCAGCGCGTGATAGCGCCGTTGGAAATAGACCAGACCCTCCTGCGCCCCGGCTTCGCCGAGACCGACCACCTCGCAGAACAGCACGTCATGGGTGCCGACTTCGACATGGCGCACGATCCGGCAGTCGAAGGCGGCGAGCGCGCCCACCAGCACCGGCGCGCCGGTGATGCCGCGGTGCCATTCGCCGACGGAGAAACGTTCGGCGGGCGGGATGCGCCCACCGAAGCGATTGGACAATTCCTCATGCCCGGCGGCCAGCGTGTTGACGCACAGCACGCCGTTCGCATGGATCACCTTGCTCGCCGAGCTGCCCCGGTTGAGGCAGACCAGCAGCGTCGGCGGTGTGTCGGTGACGCTGCAGACGGCGGAGGCGGTGAAACCGTGGCGCCCGCCAGGCCCATCGGTCGTCACCACGTTCACCGCGGCGCCGAGCCGCGCCATGGCGTCGCGATATTCCTGACGCCCCACCGGCGCAGGCACATGTTCCGGCGGCTCGGCTTTCGGTCGCGGAACCTTGCCCATCGGGGTCTCCTCGCTCGATGCCCCGTTTACGCGAAGCATCCTCAGAACTCGCGCAGATTGTCGCGCAGCAGCTGGTGCTGATACGCGGTCCGGGTCAGGCCGCGCCGCTGCAGCTCCGGCACCAGCCCGTCGGCGATCTCGGTCAGGTAGCGGCGGCTCACCCGCAGCACCGGCGTGGTGATGAGGAAGCCGTCGCCGCCGACCTCTGCCATCGCCGCCTCCATCTTGTCGGCGACCTGGTCCGGCGTGCCGATCAGTTCCAGCGAGGAGACGAGGCCGCCGCCGCCATCCGCCGCCAGTTCGCGCAGCGTCTTGCCGGAGCCCCATTGCTGGAACTTGTCGAGCGTCCCGGACTCGCCATTGGTTATCAGCTTTTCCGGCAGCGGCTTGTCGACGTCGAACTGCGCAAAGTCGATCTCGGTGATGGCGGAAATGGAGATAAGCACGTCGGTGACGAAATTGTCGGACGTGGTGACGCGGTGGTATTTCGCCTTCGCCTCCTCCTCGGTCTCGCCCAGGGTCGGGGTAATGCAGAACAGCACCTTGATCTCGTCGGGATCGCGGCCGATCTTCGCCGCCCGGGCGCGGATATCGTCACGGAATGCCTTCATCCCCTCGACGCCGTTGGCGACGGAGATGATCGAATCCGCATGCTGCGCGGCGAAGTCGCGCCCGCGCGGCGAGGCGCCCGCCTGCACGTAGACCGGCCGCCTCTGCGGCGACGGCACGGTGTTGAGCGGCCCGCGAACCTGGAAATACTTGCCCTTGTGGTCGATCGTGTGAACCTTGGAGCCGTCGGCGTAAAGGCCGGCCTTGCGGTCGAGCACCACCGCATCCGGCTCCCACGAGTCGAACAGCTTGCCGACCACCTCCATATATTCGTCCGCCATGGCATAGCGATCCTCGCGGGCGGGCAGCTTGTCCATGCCGAAATTCTGCGCGGCGAGATCCTCGGCCGAGGTGACGACGTTCCAGCCGAAGCGCCCGCGCGTCAGGCTGTCGATGGTCGAGCACAGGCGCGCCAGCATGAAGGGCGGATAGGCCATGGTCGACAGGGTGGCGACGACGCCGAGATGGCGGGTGGCCATGCCCATGGCGACGGCCAGCGGCGCCGGATCGTGCTTCGGCACCATCATCGCGCTCTTCAGCGAGAGGTCGCGCGAACGGCCATAGGTTTCCGGCACCATGAGCTTGTCCTCGATCATGATGTAGTCGAAGCACGCCCGCTCCAGCGTCTGCGCCATCTCGACATAGAACTGGCCGTCCCAGGGATAGCCGCCCTGCCCGAAGGTCTCGCGCCATTCATCCGGCGTGAAATTCATGAACCAGGCGAGGTGGAAGCGCTTGTCGGCCATTACCGGTCATTCCTTCACGAGTGCCGGGGCACGGACGCCGCCGGCGGATACGAAAACATCGGAGATCAGGGTGAGGCGCGCCCGCTCGCGCTCGGCCTCGAACCGCCGCGACTCGCGCGCGACACGGCACTTGGCCTCGAAATCGGAGACGATGGTGGCGCCGAACCGCTCGGGCGCCTGCGGGTCCGCGCGTGGCCGGTCGACGGCGACGACGCGCGTCCCGAGCAGGAACGCCTCGGGCAGGTCGTGGGTGACCATCACGATGGTCATCGCGTTCTCCTCCCACAATTCGCGCACCAGTTCGTGCATCGACTTGCGGGTGCCGGGGTCGAGCGCGCCGAAGGGCTCGTCGAGCAGCAGCACCTTGGGCCGCATGATCAGCGCCTGCGCCAGGGCGAGCCGCTGCTGCATGCCGCCGGAGAGCTGGGCGGGATATTTCCCGGCATGCTCGCCGAGCCCGACCCGCGTCAGCAGCGACATGGCGCGCGCTTCGAGTTCGCGGCGGCTGGTGCCGAACAGCCGGCCGAGGATCGGCGACGCCGCCCATGTCGGGCCCATCATCACGTTGCCCAATACGGTTCGATGCGGGAACACCGAATAGCGCTGGAACACCACGCCGCGATCGGCGGTCGGCTCGGCGGCGATCGGTTCGCCGTCGATGAGGATGCGCCCGCGGGTCGGGATCTCCTGGCTGAGCAGCATGCGCAGCAGCGTGGTCTTGCCGACGCCGGAGGGGCCGATGATGACGAGGAACTCGTGGTCGTCGAGCGTCAGGTTGACGCGCTCGAGCACGACCCGGTCGTCATATTCCTTCCAGACATTGTCGAAATGGATGGTGGTCATTCAGGCCGCCTTGATCCGGTCCCACGGAAACGCCGCCGCCGCGAGCTTGCGCAATGCGAAATCCATGAGGAAGGCGAGCAGGGTGATCCAGGCGACATAGGGCAGGATCACGTCCATGGCGAGGTAGCGCCGCACCAGGAAGATGCGGTAGCCGAGCCCGCCCTCGGCGGTGATCGCCTCCGCCGCGATGACGAACAGCCAGGCGGCGCCGAGCGACAGGCGCACCGAATCGATCAGCCGCGGCAATACCTGCGGCACCACCACGCCGGTGATCATCTGCCAGGACGAGGCGCCGAGCGTCTGGGCCTTGACGATCTGCTCGGCTGGCAGCGAGGCCACGCGCAGCATCACGTCGCGGATGATGAAGGGCGCGATGCCGAAGACGATGAGCACGATCTTCGACAATTCGCCGAGGCCGAACAGGATGAACAGGATCGGCAGCACGGCGAGCGGCGGGATCAGCGAAAAGGCGGCGAAGAAGGGTTCGAAGGTCGCGCGCAGGTAGGGGATGAAGCCGACAATTATCCCCAGCACCAGTCCCAGCAGGGCGGAGATGCCGAGGCCGAGGAATAGCCGCTGCAGGCTGAGCCAGGTATCCCACCACAGGAGATACTGCTTGGTGGCGATGTCGAGCGTGGTGCCGAGCCGCATCATGCTCGCGTAGAAGGAGGCGAAGCCCGGCATCAGCTTGTCGGCCGGATCGATGGCGAGCCGGGCATTGGAGCCGAGGAGATAGATGGCCAGCACCGCCAGGAAAGGCAGGGCGGCAAGTATCACCTTCACGCCCGGTCGAGGCGCGTAGTTGACGATGCGGCGCATGGGCGAGCCTTCCCTGTGCGGACGGATGCGCTTTTGCAGGTGCGATGCGGGGGAGCCGGGCCGGCGTGCGGCCCGGCGTCAGGCGGCGGTCAGAGCTTGCCGTCGACCGCCATCCTGGTGAAGGTCGGGTTGATCCGCATCTTGATGTTGCCCTTGTCGCCGAGCACCGCGCCGCTGGCGACCTCGATGCCGATGCTGTCGACGCTGGTCGCGCCCTGGCCGAACAGGCCCTGCTGGAAGCAGAAGGTGCGGATGCTGTCCCAGATCTTGGCGTTCTCGGCCGCGGTGAGGAAGCTGTAGGCTTCGGCCGGCGTGTAGAAGAAATGGGTGGTGTCGATCTGGCTCTGCAGGCCGCCCTCGTCGGTGCCCATGGCGCTGGTCATCACCGCGCGCATCTCGTTGCCCGCCGCGCCGCCGGCCTTGAGCACGCCGATCGCCTCGTACCAGGCGCCGATGACGGCCTTGGCGAAATCGGGATTGTCCTTCAGCACCTCGGTCTTGCCGACGAACACGTCCATGATCTCGCCGGGGATCTTGGAGCTGTCGAACAGCACCGTGGTACCGGGAACCTTCTGCATGTCCTCGGTGAGCGGCTTCCAGGACACCGCGTGCTTCATCGTGTCCTGCGAGACATAGGCGGCGGAGATCTCGGTATCCGAGATGTTCACCGTCTTGGTCGCGGCCGGATCCTCGACGCCGTTCATCTGCAGCCCGCGGTTCAGCAGATAATGCGACACGCTGTATTGCAGCAGGTAGACGTCCTGGCCGGCCAGTTCCTTCACGTTCTTGGCGGTCTTCGACAGCACGATGTCGTTGCCGTTGGAATAATCGGTGATGAGGAAGACCGAGGTGTCGACCCCGCCCGCCGCCGGCATGGTGAGCCCGTCCATGCTGGCGACGCCGACCGCGTCGATCTCGCCGGCGATGAACTGATTGACGCTGCCGACATAGTCGTTGGCCTGGATGAGCTCGACGTCGAGGCCATACTTGTCGGCCCATTTCTTCATGATGCCGGACTGTTTCATATAGGCGAACGGCATGAAGCCGATATAGACCGTGTAGGCGACCTTGAAACTCTTCTTGGGGGCAGCTTCGGCCGGGTGGCCGACCCCGACGAGGACGGCAGCGGTGAGGCCGGCGAGGACGGCGGCGGCCCTCAAGATGCGCTTCATGGACGAGCTCCTGGTCGCGTGACGGGACCAGGCTATTAAACGTTGACTTAATACCGGCTGCAAGCCTAACAAACAGGCACGACTAGCATATGAGCAAGGCAGAAAAGTCGGTATTTCTACGAAGGAACTGCCAATGACCGCAAAAGCGGCACGCCGGCGACTCCCCCCGGCCGAGCGCCGGGCGATGATTCTGGAAGAGGCGCTGCGGCTGTTCGCCGAGCGGCACTACTCGGTGGTGACCGTGCGCGACATCGCGCAGGTCTGCGAGATGAATGTCGGCCTGCTCTACCACTATTTCGACAGCAAGGACGATCTGGTCAGCCGGGCGCTGGAGCACGCCATCCAGCAGCTGGTGTTCGGCTACGAGCAGCGCCGCGCCGCGCCGGCCGATCCGCTCGCCGAGATCCTCGCCTGGCTGGAGACGCACATCACCATCGCCCCGACGGTGGCGCGGATGGTGAAGCTGATGGCCGACTATGCCAGCTCCCGCATCCACGACCCGGATCTCGACGCGCTGATCGCCGGCTTCTATCGCCGCGAGCAGGAACTGCTGGAGGGCGCCCTGCGTCGGGGCATTGCCGAGGGGCTTTTCCCGCCGCTCGACGCCGCCCGTACCGCGCGGCGCATCAGCCTGATGCTCGACGGCATCTTCCACGCCTCCGCCAGCCGCGGCGACAATCGCATTGCCGAGGATGTTCGCGACCTCGCCGATTTCCTGCCGATCTGGCTCGGTGCGAACACGTCGGCCGGCCGCACCTCCTGACGGCGTGGCGGCGGCGCTCAGTTCTCGATCGACACGGTTGCCGTCAGGCCGGCGACGAGATGGGCATCGGCCGGCACATGGTCGAGCGCGATCCGCACCGGCACGCGCTGGGCGAGGCGCACCCAGCTGAAGGTCGGGTTGATGTTGGCGAGCAGCCCGGTGCCGACCGTGCGCTCGCGATCCTCGATGCCGGCGGCGAGGCTTTCGACATGGCCGTTCAGCAGCGGCGCCTGGCCCATCAGCCGGATCGACACCGGCGCGCCGACCTGTATGCGGGCGAGCTTGGTCTCCTCGAAATAGCCCTCGATGCGCAGCGAATCGGTATCGACCAGCGCGATCCGGGCCGTGCCGGCCGTGACATAGTCGCCCGGCCGCAGGTTGAGATTGGTGATGGTGCCGTTCACCGAAGCCTTCACCTGGGAGCGGTCGAGATTGAGCCGGGCGAGATCGCGGTCGGCGATCGCCTGCCGATAGGCGGCGGCGGCCTGGGCCTCGTCGGTGCGCGCCTGCTCGGTCTTCTGGGCCGACACCACGTCCTTGAGCTGGTCATAGCGGGCGAGATCCCGCTGCGTCTGCTCCAGCGCCGCCTTGCGGCCCTCCAGCACGGCTTCCGCCTGCTCCAGCGCCAGGGCGAAGCGCGCGCGGTCGATGCGGAACAGCACGTCTCCCTTGGCGACATTCTGGTTGTCGGCAACGAGGATCTCGCTGACGAAGCCGGAGACATCCGGCGCGACGCCGACCACGTCCGCCCGCACCTTGGCGTCGCGTGTCCAGGGATCGTCCATGTAGTGCGCCCATAATTCCCGCCCGGCGCCAAAGGCGGCGGCCAGCATGAGCAGGGTGACGGCAATGCGCACGGCGCGGTTCAAAGACGGTTTCATGTGAATAACCAACGGGATAACAGGGATATTCCCTGGAGAAGGACGACATAGAGGGCGACGTCGAACAGGCCGCGGTGCCAGACGAACGCATAGGCGCCCGTCCAGGCGAGCACGCGGCGGACGACGAGGCTGAGCGGCAGCGCCACCAGCATCAGCGCCAGCAGGTTCGGGATGTAGACTCCGTAGACGTCGAGTTCGGCGAGCATGATTCACTCCGCAGCCACGAGCATCGGCCGCGCCCGCTCGTGCGGCACGAATCCGCCCGAGGGCCCCGCCTGCTCGGAGAAGAACACGCGGCGCAGCCCGACCAGCGCATCGGTCGCCCGGCGGCCGTTCTCGCCCGTCACGGCCGCCGCCTCCGCAAGGGCCGCGTCGAGCCCGGCGCACAGCTCGGCCGACGGTTCGGTGAAGCGGCGGCGGGCGAGGCGTTCGCGATAGAGCTTCGCCACCTCCGCCAGCACCAGGTCGATGGCCTGCGCACAGGCAAGGCCGACGCGCGGACGCGCCTTGTGCAGTTCGATGATATTGAAGCCGACGCGCACCTCCGCGAAGCCGTCGACCTTGGCGAGTTCGCGGTCGTCGACGGCGGCAAGCCGCGGAACCAGCTGGCCGAGACGGTCGAGCAGGCGCGCCGCCAGCAGGTCCTGATCCTGGCGCCGCGCGCCTTCGGCGGTGCGCGCCAGATCGGCCCAGCCGGCAAGGACGAGACGCCGTGCCGCAAGCTCCGCGCCGAACGGGCGGGCGACCAGCGTCCAGACGAAGGCGAAGGTCAGCCCGGCCATGGCCGCCATGCCTTCATTGAGGAAGGTGGCGAAATCGACGCTGTAGCGGTTCTGCAGCGCCACGAAGGAAGCGGTGTTCACGGTCATCAACATGGCCAGCATGGTGAACTGGGGGCGGGGAATGAGCAGGCCGAACAGCAGGAAGCTCGGGGCGAAGACCAGCGCCAGCGTCTCGAAATCGTGCACGAAGGGCAGCACGCCGAACAGATAGACGCCGGCGACCCCAATGCTGACGCCGCACCAGATCGTCATCGAGCGGATGAACGGGGCCGGCCGGTCCATCGCCGCGAAGAAGGAGCAGGCCACCGCCGTCATCATCACCGCCGAGCCACCGCTCGACCAGCCGCTGGCGATCCAGAACGCCGAGGCCATGAGCGTGGCGAGCGAACAGGAGGCGGCGGAGAACAGCATCAGGCTGTAGTCGTAGTGATGCACCCGGCCGACCACCCGGCGGTTGCGGAACCGGAGCTGGAACGTCTGCGCATGCGGGCCCCGCCCGATCTCCTTCTGCAGCGCCAGGCAGTCGGACCAGAGGTCGACGATCTCCCGGAGCCGGTCGAGCGCGCTGGCGCGCATCAGGCCGCCCCAATCCGACGGCTCGCGCGGGCGGGCGGCGGCGATGGCGAGAACCAGCGCGTCACGCTCCTGCCCGTCACGCTCATCATCCGCCTTGGCCGCCGCATCGCGGCCGATCCAGGCGGCCGCCCGCGCCAGCACGGTCGAGAGATCGGCCGGCAGCGCGCCGTCCTGTGCCTTCAGCGCGTGGAGGCGATCGGCGAGCGAGGAGAGCAGCGGCAGCAGCATGAGCAGCCGGCCGCGCAATTCACGTGCATGGCCAACGACATCGCGCGTGGCGGCATCATAGGCGAGCTGGCTGATGACCAGATCGAGGCCGGCAATGTCAGCAGCGAGCTTCTGGCGGCGCAGCGGCGTCGCCGGCACGGCCCCCTCCCCGCGCAGGATCTCGCCGGCCCAGTCGCCGGCATCGCCGAGCCAGCCGCGCAGGCGGGCGGACAGCGCGGTGCCGACACTGGTGGGAAACACCACCGCGCCGACCACGCTGGCGCAGGTGATGCCGATGATGATCTCCTCGGCGCGGGCGACCGCGGTGTCGAAGATCAGTTCGGGCGTGCCGATCACCGGCAGCGCGATCAGCGGCAGGCTGTAGCCGGCGAGCATGAACACATAGCTGCGCGGGGTGCGGTCGAGCATCGAGACATAGAGCAGGCAGCCGGTCCACAGGGCGACCACCAGCGACAGCAGCTCCGGCGCATTGACGAACAGGGGCACCAGAAAGACGGAGGCGCTGGCGCCGATCAACGTGCCGAGGGCACGGTAGAGGCCCTTGGAACTGGTGGCGCCGGCCAGCGGATTGGCGACGACATAGACCGCCGCCATCGCCCAGTAGGGGCGTGGCAGGTCGAAGGCCAGCGCGATGTAGAGCGCCAGCATCGAGGCAAGGAAGGCCTTGGCGGAAAACAGCAAATCCCGCGACGACGGCAGGTTCACGATGCCGTCTCCTCGTCCGGCGTGCGGGCGGATGCCGCCTCGAACGCCTTGAGGACGCGCAGGGTGGCGAGGATGTCCGCCTCGTCGATCCCGGCGAGCACCTGCCCGCGCCGCTCGACCAGCACGTCCTCGATCCGGGCACTCAGTTCCTCGCCGGCCCCGGTGAGCCAGATCGTCTTGGCCCGGCGGTCGGTCGGGTCTTCCTTGCGCAAGACCAGGCCGGCGGCGACCAGCTGGTCGAGCAGCCGCACCAGCGAGGGCCCCTCGATGCCGACATGGGTGGCGAGCGTCACCTGGCGCACCCCGCCCCCGAGCCGGCTGGCCCAGAGCAGAGGCGCGGCGCAAGCTTCTGAAATACCGAGGTTTTCCAGCCCGCGCTCGGCAATGCGACGCCAATGGCGTCCAGCCTGGAGAAGCTGCGCGGTGAGCTGGCGCTGCAGGTGATCGATATCGTTCATAAGCTAATAAGTAGTATCCTATCAATTATATGGCAAGGGTGCCCGCCACTTTTCGTCGCCGCGGAGACGAGTGTGGCGAGCCGTCAGGCAAGATATTGAAAATGAATGACTTTACGCAGCCGGCCCGGCTTGTCCGGCAAGCCCTGCTTGCCCGGCATCGCGGCGAATGCCCAGCGCCAGCACGGCGGCGGCGAAGGCGAAGGCGGCGAGCATCGCCCATGCCTCGTTGATCGACAGGGCCAGGGCGGCCTTCTCGACGAGCGGCCGGACCATGGCCTCGATCGCCGGATCGACCGGCAGCGTCACCGGGCCAGACAGGAATTCTTTAGGAATGCCAATGATTTCCGCCGTGGCGGCGTCGCCGGCGAGCAGGCCCTCCCCCAGCCTTTGCGCATGGATGGGCGCGCGGCCGAAGATCACCGTGTCGACGAGGGCGATGCCGATCGCGCCGCCGAGATTGCGCATCAGGTTGAACAGGGCGCTGGCATCCGGCACCTCTGCCGGCGGCAGGTGGCCGAGCGCCAGCCGGGTGGGCGGCAGCAGGCAGAGCAGGATGGCCGCCCCGCGCGCCACCTGCGGCCAGAACATGCCGTCGAAATCCGTCTCGACGGTGGCGAAGGCGCTCATCGCCAGACCGAGGCTGAACAGGGCGAAGCCACTGAACGTCAACGCTTTTGCCGACACGCGCCGCTCCAGCGCCACCGCCAGCGGCGCGGTGGCGAACTGGGTGAGGCCGGTGACCAGCATGACGAGGCCGATGGCGAGCGGCGCCTTGCCGCGCACCAGCGCGAGGAACACCGGCATCAGGTAGACCGAGCCGAACAGCCCCATGCCGAGCAGGAAGCTGAGGGCGCAGCCGAGCGCGAATCCGCGGTCGCGGAAGGCGGCGAAACGCACCACCGGCGAGACCGATGAGGTGTACGATGAGACCGATCGGCGCACGAAAAGCACGCCGGCGACGAGACTCAGGCCGAGAAGGCCGATCACCGCCGCCGAGAACCAGCCGCGACCCGGTGCCTCCTTCAGCCCGATCTCCAGGGAGGCGAGGCCGACGGCGAGAAGGGCGAGGCCCGTGAGGTCGAGCCCGCGCAGCAGGGCGGGCTCCCCGTTCTCCCGCGCGAGCATCGCCAGCCCGAGCGCGCAGGCGAGGATGCCGGGGGCGACATTGATGAGGAACAGCCAGTGCCAGGAATAGCTCTCGGTGATCCAGCCGCCGACCACCGGGCCGACCACCGGCGCCAGCACCGCCAGCATGCCGGCCAGCGTCGTCGCCGGCCCCTGCAGCCGGAACGGGAACAGGATGAACACCGAGGAGAACACCAGCGGGATCAGCATGCCGCCGGAGAAGCCCTGCACCACGCGGGCGGCGACCAGCGTCGCGAAGCCGCCGCTGACGGCGCAGGCGATCGACGACAGCGTGAACACCCCCACCGCCACCGTGAACAGCACCCGCATGCCGAGCGCCCGCGTCAGCACCCCGGTCAAGGTGATGGCGACCACCTCGGCGATGAGATAGGCGGTCTGCACCCAGCTCATCCGGTCGGCGGGAATGGCGAGCGCGTCGCTGATCGCCGGCAGCGAGGTCGCCACCACCTGGATGTCGAGCACCGCCATGAACATGCCGAGGCACATGGCGGCAAAGCCGACCCAAGCGCCGGCGGTCACCTCCCGCTCGGGTGCCACCACGCTCATCGGACCGGCTCCAGCGCGGCATTCTCGGCGCGGACGCGGACGAAAAGCACGGCCGCGTTCAGCACCGTGAACAGCGCCGCATACCAGACGAGGCCGAACATCAGCGGCAGCAGCGCGATCTCGCCCACCACGACCACGTAATTGGGATGCGAGAGGAAGCGGTACGGCCCGCGCGCCACCAGCGTCTCGCCGGGCAGCACGAGGATGCGCGTGGTCCAGCGCGACCCGAGCGTCGCCAGCACCCAGAGGCGCAGCACCTGCAGGGCGCCGTAGCCGGCCAGCAGCGCCGGGGCAACCGGACGGCCGGGAGCCAGCAGCCACAGCCCCGCCAGCCAGGCGGCATGCATCGCCACCATGTAGGGATAATGGCCGGGCGCCCGCTCGACGGCGCCGGCGGCGACGAGGCGGGCGGTGTTGCGCCGCGCCAGCACCAATTCGCCGAGCCGCTGGGCGGTGACGAAGGCGAGGATGAGCACGGCTTCCATGGCGGCCTCCTCAGAGACCGCTCGGCAACGATGTGCCGGGATCCCTGTACGTCCTTAGAGGTCCGGCTGCGCCGGACACCTCGGGATGAAGAGGTTCCGAGACACGCCGCGGATAATCCCGCATGGGCCGGACCTTCCGCTTCATGTCCCGGCGCGCCGAGGCATGGAGCCCCGGCGCAGGCATGGGGATGACGGGGTTCGTCGGCAGGGCGGCATGACGGCTGGTCCTCATGGGTCCCGCTCCTCAGGCGGCACGGGCCAGCGACAGGCAGGAAGCGGTGAAGCCCGGCCCCATCGAGACCAGTGCCGCGCGCTCCGGCAGGCCCTGCGCGATCACCCGCTGCAGGATGAACAGCACGGTCGGCGCCGACATGTTGCCGAAATCGGCGAGCACGCCGCGTTCATGGTCGAGCGAGCCCTGGTCGAGCCCGAAGCCGCGCTCGATGGCGGCGACGACCTTGGTGCCGCCGGGATGGCAGACGAAGCGGCCGACATCCGCGGTCGACAGGCCGATGCGCCCGAGTATCCCCTCCACCGCCGGGCGCAGGTTGGCGAGCGCGAAGGCCGGCACGTCCTGCGCCAGGATGACGCCGAAGCCGACGGGATCGACGCTCCAGCCCATGATGCCGAGCGTGTCGGGCCACAAATGCTCGCCGCCGCCCTCGGCCAGCGCGATGCCCGCCTCGCCGCTGCGCAGCACGCAGGCGGCGGCGCCGTCGCCGAACAGCGCCGCGGAGATGAGGCTGGCCTTGTCCGGCCGATCGAGGCGGAAGGCCAGCGAGTTGAGCTCGACCGTCACCATCAGCACCGTCGAACCCGGCTGCGCCTGCGCCAGCCGCGTCGCCACCGCCAGCCCGGTGACGCCGCCGGCGCAGCCGAGGCCGAAGATCGGCACCCGCTCGACATCCGGCCGGAAGCCCATGCGCCCGTGCACCACGGCGTCGAGGCTCGGGGTGGCGATGCCGCTGGAGGAGACGAAGACCACGGTGTCGACCTCGTCCGCGGCACAGCCGGCCTGCGCCAGCGCCCGCTGCGCCACCTCGACGAACAGGTCGCCGCCGGCCTGCGCATAGACGAGCGAGCGTTCCGGCCAGCCGCGCGGCGTCAGATACCAGTCGAGCGGGCGGGCGGCGTAGCGCTGGTGAATGCCGGTGCTGGCGAAGATTCCGGCCATGGTCTCGGACCGGGCGAAGATCTCGCGAAACGTGTCGTGCAGGGCCACGGCGACGTCGCTTTGCGCCAGCGCATGGGGCGGCACCGCGGTGGCGAGGGACAGCACGCCGGCCGGCGGAGCGGAGGACCGGCGGGCCCGCGCGCGCGGCGACGGGCTGTGCGCTCCGGGGGCGTCGGCTTGGAAATCGCTGGTCTGCAACATGTCGGCCTCTGAACTGAATGCCCCGCTCGGGGAGACAGACGCCGCGACGGGCACGGTCATTCCCTGCCGCCCGGGCGTCAATCTATCACAGACTCGTGATCGCGGATGCACGCCGGCGACGGAAGCAACGCCCCCGGCGTGGCGTCTATTGGGCGTCGACACCCGGAACCGGGCCATGGATGAGATCGCCGCGCTGATCGAGCCGCACATACCTGCGCTGCGCCGCTATGCGTGGTCGCTGCTGCGCGAGCGCGAGGCGGCGGACGACCTGGTGCAGGACACGCTGGAACGCGCGGTCGGCCGCTGGGCGCTGCGGCGGCGCGATGGCGACGTGCGGGCCTGGCTGTTCGCCATCCTGCACAATCATTTCGTCAGCCAGGCGCGGACCGGCCGGCGGCGCGGGCTTCATGTCGTCTACGAGGACGATATCGCCGCGCCCGCGGACCCGCCGGACGACCGGCTGACGGTGCGCGACGTGCTGGCCGGGATCGACCTGCTGCCGGACGACCAGCGCGCGGTGCTGCTGCTCGTCGGGGTGGAGGAATTCGACTATGCCGAGGCCGCCCGGATTCTCGGCGTGCCGGTCGGCACGGTGATGTCGCGCCTCAGCCGCGGCCGCGAACGGCTGCACGCCTATCTGGAGACCGGCGCGCCAAGGCTGAGGAGGGTGAAGTGAACGCGGGGCTGCCGATCGGCGAGGACGACCTGCAGGCGCATGTCGACGGGCGGCTGGCGCCGCGGCGTGCCGGCGACGTCGCGGCCTATCTGCGCGAGCGTCCGGAGCTGGAGCGGCGTCTCGCCGCCTATCGCCACGAGCGCGAGGCGCTGGCCGAGCGGCTGCGCCCGCATGCCGAGGAGCCGATCCCGGCGCGGCTGCGGGTTTCGGCGGTCCGTGCCGGGCGCCGGCATCGGCGGGGCGCCCTCGCCCTGCGCGCCATGGCGGCGGGGGTGATCATCGCCCTCGGCGCCGGCGGCGGCTGGTGGGCGGCGAGCCGGCTCGCGCCCGTTGCGGAAGGCGGGCAGGAACTGGCGGCCGAGCCGGCGCTCGATCTCGCGCTGGCGGCGCACCGGCTGTTCGCCGCCGATACCGGGGCCTCCGCGGCGTTTCGCACCGATGGCGGGGCGGAACTGTCGGAATGGATCTCCGCCGGGCTGAAGCACGATGTGACGGTGCCCGACCTGTCGCGGCACGGGCTGCGCCTCGTCGGGGCACGGGTGCTGCCGGGCAGCCGCTATGCGGCGGCGCAGGTCGTCTACCGGACCGGCGACGGCGCAGCGCTGACGCTCTATGTCAAGACCGGCGAGCCGGGCACCTCCCGCCCGGCCTTCACCGAGGCCGGCGGGCTCGCCGCCACGCTGTGGCGGGACGACGGCTGCGCCTATGCGCTGATCGGGGCGATGGACCGCGACGCGCTGGCGCGGGTTTCCGGCGCCGCCTTCGAGCAGATGGAGCCGCAGGGCTCGTAAGGCGGAGCCGGGGTTGGAAGCGGCGGCGGCATCGGGCAAGGTCCGGGCGAGCGAACCGCCTCCCCCTCACCTCGCCGAAAGCCCTCCCATGCCCGCCATCGACGCCCGCCCCTATGAATGGCCGCATGGCCGCGACCTCGCGGCGGCGACCACCGCGCTGGTCATCATCGACATGCAGCGCGATTTCTGCGAGCCGGGCGGCTATGTCGATGCCATGGGCTACGATGTCGGCCCGGCCCACGCGCTGGTTCCCCGGCTCACGGCGCTGCGGCAGGCGGTGCGCGACTGGGGCGGGCTCGTCGTCTACACCCGCGAGGGGCATCGGCCGGACCTCACCGACCTCACCCCGCAGAAGCGCTTCCGCTCGCGGGCCGCCGGCGCCGAGATCGGCAGCATGGGGCCGCTCGGACGACTGCTGATCCGCGGCGAGGCCGGCTGGGACATCGTGGAGGCGCTGGCGCCGGCGCCGGGCGAGCCGGTGATCGACAAGCCGGGCTTCTCCGCCTTCTACGCCACCGATCTCGACCGCATCCTCGTCGCGCGCGGCATCCGCCACCTGATCGTCTGCGGCGTCACCACCGACGTCTGCGTGCATTCCACCATTCGCGAGGCGGTCGACCGCGGCTACGAGCCGCTGCTGGTGAGCGACGGCTGCGCCGCCACGGTCGAGGCCAATCACCGGGCGGCGATCGAGACGATCTGCACCGAGGGCGGCATTTTCGGCGCGGTGGCCGAGAGCGCCGCGATCGTCGCGGCGCTGCGGCGTACCTGACCAAGTGTCGGGATTGCCGGACCGCGGCCGAAGCGGCTAGGGCATGGGCGATGCCGGCGGCCGATCGTGGCCGGCGCAAT
Source organism: Ancylobacter sp. GW821-FHT10E12 (assembly GCF_058809335.1). Lineage (NCBI taxonomy): Bacteria > Pseudomonadati > Pseudomonadota > Alphaproteobacteria > Hyphomicrobiales > Xanthobacteraceae > Ancylobacter > Ancylobacter sp. GW821-FHT10E12. Next base: position 59,883 of record NZ_JBXASN010000010.1, read on the forward strand.
CAGCAAATACGGGTGATGCAGCATGCCGCAGCGGATCGAGCAGGTTTTCGACGGCCATAACGACGTGCTGCTGCGGCTCTGGAGCCATGCCGCCGCCGGCATCGACCCGGTGCGCGAATTCGGCGAAGGCACCGACAAGGGCCATATCGATGCCGGGCGGGCCCGCGCCGGCGGGCTGGCCGGCGGCCTCTGCGCCATCTACATCCCCTCCGGCGAGCTGGTGCTGAAGCGCCCGGACGAAAACGGCCACTACGCCACCCCGCTCGCCGAGCCGCTGGAGCGCGCGCCCTCGCTCGACATCGCACTGGAAATGGCGGCGATCGCCTTCCGGCTCGACCGCGCCGGGCTGTGGAAGCTGTGCCGCACCACCGCCGAGATCCGCGCGGCCATGGCGGGCGGGCCGTTCGCCGCCGTGCTGCACATGGAGGGGCTCGAGCCCATCGGCACCGACCTCGCGGCGCTGGAGACCTTCCATGCCGCCGGGCTGCGCTCGCTCGGGCCGGTGTGGAGCCGCAACAACGCGTTCGGCCACGGTGTGCCCTTCGCCTATCCGATGAGCCCGGATACCGGGCCGGGCCTGACCGACGCCGGCTTCGAGCTCGTTCGCGCCTGCAACCGGATGGGCATCCTGATCGACCTCGCCCATATCACCGAGCAGGGCTTCTGGGACGTGGCGAAGACCACCGACCAGCCGCTGGTCGCCAGCCATTCCAACGCGCATGCGCTGACCCCGGTGGCGCGCAACCTCACCGACCGCCAACTCGACGCCATTGCCGAGAGCGGCGGGCTGGTGGGGCTCAACTACGCCACCACCATGCTGCGGGCGGACGGGCAGGAGAACGCCGACACGCCGCTCGCCGACATGGTGGCGCATATCCGCCACCTGGTGGCGCACGTCGGCATCGACGGCGTGGCGCTGGGCTCGGATTATGACGGCGCCACCATTCCGGCGGAGATCGGCGATGCCGGCGGCCAGCAGGCGCTGGTGGCGGCGCTGGCGGCGGACGGTTTCGGGCCGGAAGACCTCGCCAAGATCTGCCGGGAGAACTGGCTGCGGGTGCTCGCCCGCGCCTGGCATGAGCAGGCCTGAGGCGGGAGGCCGGCTCAGCCGGCGCGCTCGCCGGTGATCTCGCCGGTGATCTCGCCCATGCGCCGGCTCATCTCCTCGCTGTAGCGGCGGATGGCCTGCTTCTCGCTGAGCAGGCCGACCAGACGGCGGTCACCCGCGCCCGCCACCACCGCCAGCGCGTCGGCCTCGGCGTGCTCGAAAGCCTTGAGCGCCTCGGCGATGGTGGTCTCGGGCGTCAGCGCGATATCGGCCGAGCGCAGCAGCGGCCGCAGCGGCGCGTCGGCGGCGGCGGCGTAGAGCGCCGCCGGCAGCAGCAGGCCGGCATAGGCACCGTCCGCCTCGGTGACGACGATGCAGCTCGCCGATCCCGGCGGATAAAGCCGGCGCGCCTCGGCCGGGCTTGAGTCGACAGCGAGCCGCGGCACGTCGATCCGCATCAGCCCGCCGACCTTGAGGTCGCGCAGCCAGCCGATATCGTGGGCGCCGCGGATGCTCTCGCCGCGCAGGTGGAACCGCCAGGTGGCGAAGGAGAAGCCGAACAGCCGCCGCGTCATCAGCGAGGCGACGCCGGAGGCGGCCAGCACCGCCAGCGTCAATTGCAGGTCGCCGGTCATCTCCAGCGCCAGCAGCGTCATGGTCATCGGCCCGCCGACGACCGAGACCGCCAGCGCGCTCATGGCGATCAGCGCGTAGAAGGAATGATCGACCGCCATGTCCGGCGCGACCAGCGCCAGCGCGCCGGCGAACACCCGGCCGGCGAGCACGCCCATCAGCAGCGAGGCGAAGAACAGGCCGCCGCGGAAGCCGGAGCCGATGGAGACCGAGGAGGCCGCCATCTTGGCGACCAGCAGCAGGGCCAGCGGCAGCAGCAGGTCGTCGGTGGCGACATAGCGATAGACCGCGCCATGGCCGGCCGAGAGCACCATCGGGCTGCCGAGCGCCAGCACGCCGACCGCGAGCCCGCCAAGGGCCGGACGCGCCCATGCCGGGACCGGCGAGCGGCGGAAACCGGCCTCGACCAGGGTGGCGCCGCGCATCACCGCGATGCCGGCAAGCGCGCAGGCGGCGCCGAGCAGCAGCACCGCCGGCAGGTCGCCGAGCGTCGGCGCGGCGAGCGCGGGCAGCACCGTCGCCGCTTCGGGCGCGAGGAGCCGGCGCGTGAGGGCGGCGGTGAAGCTCGCCGTCATCATCGGCACGAAGGCCGGGATGGCATAGGTGCCGAGGATCAGCTCGAAGCCGTAGAAGGCGCCCATCAGCGGCGCGTTGAAGGCGGCGCCGATCGCCGCCCCCGAGGCGCAGCCGACCATCATCCGCAAATCGGCGCGGCGCAGGCGCAGCGCCTGCCCGAGGCGGGAGGCGAGGCCGCTGGCGGCCTGGGTATAGCCCGCCTCCAGCCCGACCGAGGCGCCGACGCCGCTGGAGAACAGCGTCTGCACCGCCACCACGAGGCTGTCCCCCAGCGACATGCGCCCGCCATGCAGCGCGTTGGCCTCGATGGGATCGACCGGCTGGCCGGGGCGCAGGCGCCGCACCAGCGCCGAGGCGAGGCCGAAGACCAGCCCGCCGAGCGCGGGGCCGAGCACCAGCAGCAGCGGCGCGATGCCGGGCGTGGTCGAGAGATGGCCGTCCGGGGCGATCCGGAACAGGGCGACGTGCATCAGCTGCACCGCCTCGCCCATGGCGATGACGACCAGCCCGGCGAGCACGCCGACAAGGGCGGCCAGCGCGACGACGGCGAGCTCGCTGGTCCGCACCAGCGCCCGCATCTGCGCGGCGGCGGATCGCGGTTCCGAAGCGGGGTCGAGCGTCACGGGCCAGCCTTTGGCATCGGCGTTGCTGCCCGTGTTTAGGCAGTCGCCAGGCCGCAGGCAACCGCCATGCCGTTCCGGCTCCGGCGCGGACCGGCCGTCAGGACTCGCGCGCCCTCAGGACGTGCCCCCTCAGGAGGTGCCCCTCGGAATCTGTCTGGAAAATCCGGTTCGGCACGCTTTCAGCCTGCATGAACCCTCTGCGTGCTTCGAGGCCCTGCTACGCAGGACACCTCGGCATGACGAATCCCTGTTGATTGCAAAGCATTCACGTCATCCCGAGGTGCGAGCGTGAGCGAGCCTCGAAGCAGGCTCCAGCCGGAAATGCCGGTTCATGCGACTTCCAGACAGGCGCTCAGGGCCCGACATAATCGGTCCGGCCGATCGAAGCCGCCTTTTACGCCCTCATGTCCGGGCATGACCCGGCCACGAGGCGCATTTGACGTGTCGGTCAGGCTTTCAGGATTTGCCGGCGCTCGGGTCGTCGATATCCGCCTCCGGGCGGTCGGTGCCGTCGGCGGTTTCCTCGTGCCAGGCGCCGGAGGCGTCCTGATAGAGAATCGGACGGGTCTCGCCCGAGAGCGACTGCCGGGCGGCGGCGGAGCGGGCCGCCTTCAGCGCCCCGTCATGGGTGGCGTGGGTTTCGGAGAAAACGTCGCCGAGCTTGTAGGCCCAGCCGCCGTCATGCTCGACGATCTCGTAGCGAATGTGACTCATCTCATGTCCTCCCGGCCTTGAAAACCGCCAGCGGCGGCGCCGGTTCCTGATGGGGTGGCGACGCAGCCTAGCACCGGAGCCGGACGAGCGGTTGCCGATCCACATGCTCGACATCGGGCGGGCGGCCCCGTGGATCGGGCCATCGTGGCCGGCCCATCGGCGGCCGCCCCATGGCGGCGAAGGCCGGAATGCGCTATCCAGCCGGCCGGCCGGACAGGCCAGAGTGGAGTGCCAACCATGCGCGCGGACCCGGTTCACCTGTCGCAGGGCAGCGTGCGGGCGACGCGCCGGGAATGGACCGGGCTCGCCGTCATCGCCCTGCCCTGCATCGTCTACGCCATGGACCTGACGGTGCTGAACCTCGCGGTGCCGCAGCTGGCGCTGCATCTGGCGCCCAGCGCCACGCAGCTGCTGTGGATCATCGACATCTACGGCTTCATGGTCGCCGGCATGCTGATGCTGATGGGCACGCTCGGCGACCGCATCGGCCGGCGGCGCCTGCTGCTGATCGGCGCCGCCGCCTTTGCCGGCGCCTCGGTGCTCGCCGCCTTCTCCCGCAACGCCACGGAGCTCATCGCGGCGCGGGCGCTGCTCGGCATTGCCGGGGCGACGCTGGGACCCTCGACGCTGTCGCTGATCCGCAACATGTTCCTCGACGAGCGCGAGCGCACGCTGGCCATCGGCATATGGACCGCCTGCTTCTCGGCCGGCGCGGCGATCGGGCCGCTGATCGGCGGGGCGGTGCTGGCGCATTTCTGGTGGGGGGCGGTGTTCCTGCTCGCCGTGCCGGTGATGCTCGGCCTGATCCTGCTCGGCCCGCTGCTGCTGCCGGAATATCACGACCCGCAGGCCGGGCGGCTCGACGTCGTCAGCGCCGTGCAGTCGGTGGTGGCGGTGCTGGCGATCATCTACGGCATGAAGCATGTCGCCGCCGACGGGCCGGGATGGCAGGCCGCCGTCGCGGCGGCGCTGGGCCTTACGGTCGGCGCCTTCTTCATCGCCCGGCAGAAGCGGCTCGACGACCCGATGATCGACCTCGCCCTGCTGCGCCACCGGCTGGTCGGCGCGGCGCTGTCGGTGAACGTCATGATGATGTTCGGTGCCATGGGGATCTTCCTGATCCTGGCGCAATATCTGCAGCTGGTGCTCGGCATGGGGCCGTTCGAGGCCGGGCTGTGGACCGCCCCCTCCGGTGTGTGCTTCGCCATCGGCTCGCTGGCGACGCCGCATATCGTGCGGCGCGTGCGGCCGGTCGACCTGCTGGTGGCGAGCCTGCTGCTCGCCGCGGCGGGCTTCATGCTGCTCACCCAGATCGACCGCGCGCCGCTGCCGGTGCTGGTCGTCGCGATCACGATGTTCTGCCTCGGCCTGTCGCCGATCGGCACGCTCACCACCGACCTGATGATGCGCCACGCCCCGCCCGAGCGTGCCGGCGCCGCCTCGGCGATCTCGGAGATCAGCTTCGAGTTCGGCGGCGCCTTCGGCATCGCGGTGCTCGGCAGCGTCGTGGCGGCCACCTACCGGGTGAACATGGCGGGCCTCGATCTGGCGAACCTCGATCTGGCGGGGCTCCCGCTGCCCGAGGCCGGGCCGGAGCTGGTCGCGGCGGCACGGCGCACGCTCGACGCCGCCGTGACCGCGGCGGGGCAGTTGGCGCCGGTGCCGGGCGAGAAGCTGCTCGCCGCGGCGCGCGAGGCCTTCGGCCGCGGCCTGCACCTGACGGCGCTGGTCTGCACCGGCACCACGCTCGCCGCCGCGCTGCTCGCGCGCACGCTGATGGGCCGGGCGACGTGAACGGGGAGGACGCCGCAGGATCGAGTTGCCGCGACCCCGGCGAGGTCTCATAGTCGCCGCAACGGATTCCCCGATCGATGATCGCGATGCGCGTGGCCGAGTGAGGCCAGCCGCGTGGGCGTGACGGCGAGGCGTCCGCGCCCCGCCTCGTCCCCCCGCCTTGTCCCGCCAGCCCCTGAACCGCCGGTGCCTCGCCCATGCCGCGTAAGCCTTCCAACATCGTCTACGCCGCCGACGACAAGATGCCGATCGGCACGATGGTGATCCTCGGCGTGCAACACGCGATCCTGTCGCTTCTGTTCATCGTCTATCCGCTGGTCGCCGCGGTGCAGGCCGGCCTGTCCTTCGACGACACCCAGATCCTGATCACCAGCTGCATCATCTTCATGGGCGTCGCGACGCTGCTGGAATGCTGGCCGCGCACCGGGTCGGGGCTGCTGCTGGTGCAGATACCGAACCTCGCGCACATGCCGCTGATGGTGCAGTCCTTCGGCATTGGTGGGTCGGCGCTCTATGCCGCGATGAGCCTGGTCGCCGCGGTCTCGCAGATCACGCTGTCGCGCTTCATGAAATCGCTGCGCGCCGTGTTCCCGCCCGAGGTGTGCGGCGTGGCGGTGGCCATGATCGGCGTCGCGCTGGCGGAACCGGCGATCCGCCGCATCTTCGGCACCATCGACGTCGAGCAGATGACCCTCGACCTGCGCTACCCGCTGGTGAGCTTCAGCGCCCTGGCCATCATCCTCGGGCTGGCGATCTTCTCGCGCGGCATGCTGCGCCTGTTCGCGGTGGCGATCGGCACCGCGCTCGGCTGGATCCTCGCCGGCGTCACCGGCATCGCGGTCGCGCCGGCCGAGCCCTCCTTCTCCGCCCTGCCCTATATCGACCTGCCGAGCCTCGGCTGGCCGGGCCTCGCCTTTTCCTGGGCGGTGCTGCCGGCCGCCGTGCTGACCGGCGTCATCTCCGCCGTCGACATGCTGGGCACCGTGGTGTCGATGCAGCGCATGGACGATTCCGACTGGCGCCGCGTCAACATGGACCAGGCGGAGCGCGCCGTGCGCGCCAATTCGCTGAGCGACATGGGCACCGCCGTCACCGGCGGCTTCGCCAGCGCCTCGTCCTCGGCGGCGATCGGCGTCGCCTTCGCCACCGGCGCCACCGCCTGGCGCATCGGCCTCGTCTCCGGGGTGGTGATGCTGGTCGCCACCTTCTCGCCGCGGCTGATCGGCGCCATGACGCTGATCCCCGACCCGGTGATCGGCGCCATCCTGCTCTACAGCGCCGCCTTCCTCATCGTCGCCGGCATGGAGCTCATCCTGTCCCGCCGCCTGAGCGACCGGCGCATCTTCACCGTCGGCCTCGCGGTGATGGCCGGCCTCGCGGTCGCCGTGGTGCCGGAACTGGTGAAGACCGCCCCGGACTGGACGCATCCGATCCTCGAATCGCCGCTGTCGGTGGCGACGGCCATCGCCATCGTGCTCAACCTGGTCTTCCGCATCGGCATCCGCCAGCAAGCCTCGGTGACGGTGACCACGCAGGACAATCCGTTCAACGCCACCACCGAGTTCCTGGAACGGCAGGGCGACCTGTGGGGCGCGCGCCGCGACGTGGTCGCCACCGCCATTCCGGTGGTCGCCGAGGCGGTGGAGATGCTGCTCGACACCGGCGTCGCCCCCGGCACGCTGGAGATGCGCGCCCATTTCGACGAGAACAATTTCGACGTCGTGCTGGTCTACGAGGGCGCCGCCATCGAGATCCCGACCCTGCGGCCCTCGCCGGAGGACCTGCTGGGCGACAGCGAGGCGGTGGCGCGCTTCGTCGGCTACATGCTGAGCAAGCGCGCCGACAAGCTGGCGCTCGGCAAGGCGGGGAACCGCCAGACGCTCAGCCTGCGCTTCGAGCACTGAAACGGGGTCGGCGGATGCGGCGGCCGGACGCGCGCGCCGGCCTCACGCGCGCCGGCAGCACGCTTGCCCAAACCGGCCGATCTCGGCTAGTTCTCGTCCGGCGGGACGCGATGCGCGTGCCGTCATCGCCAGAACCAGTCAGCCGGAGCCAGGTCTTCGATGCATATCGACCGCTTTGTCGAAAAGGATGTGGTGATCACCGCGGTGAGGGGGCGGCTCGACAGCAGCACCTCGCCCAAGCTCGACGAGTTCATGGCCGCGATCCCGGACGGCAGCAGCGCCATGCTGCTCGATTTCGCGGAGCTGACCTATATCAGCTCGGCGGGGCTGCGCGTGGTGCTGAAGGCCGCCAAGCTGGCGCGCGGCGCCGGATTGACGCTGGTGGTGTGCGGGCTGATCCCGCCGGTGCACGAGGTGTTCGACGTCAGCGGCTTCTCGACGCTCATCCCGATCCACCCGACGCGCGACGCCGCGCTCGCGACCCTGACCTGACCGCACCCCCTCCGATCCGGCCGGCGGACAGGGACATGATCATCGCCCAGCTCGACCTCCGCCTCGTCAACGACCTGTCGGAACTGGACGCGCTGGTGCAGGCGCTGGAATGGTTCGTCGAGACCGCCGCCCTGCCGCCCAAGGCCGCCTACCGGCTCACCCTGGCGGTCGACGAATTCGTCAACAACGCCGTCGACTACGGCTATCCCGACGGGCGGCGCGGCGAGATCGTCGTCTCGATCCGCCACCGGGGCGACCATCTCGAACTGGTGCTCGCCGATGACGGCGACGCGTTCGACCCGTTCAACGCCCCGCCGCCCGACCTGACCGGGTCCATCGAGGAGCGGCGCATCGGCGGGCTCGGCGTCCATCTCATCCGCACGCTGGCCACCTCCTTCGCCTATGAGCGGGCGCAGGGGCGCAACGTGGTGACGCTCCGCCTCGGCCTCGCCGAATAGGCGGCCGACCGATCGGCGGGTCAGTCGAGGGCCATGGACCGGTGCGCCTGGCTGAAATTGTTCACCAGCCGGCGCGCCAGCCAGACGATGCGCTCGAACAGCATGGTCATGCGGAACAGCGCGTCCTGCGCCTGCGGCGTGATCTCATGCTGCGAGGACAGCCGCAGCCGCAGCCCCTCCATGACCTGGTCGCGGTGGCCGAGCAGGCTGAGCACCAGTTCCGGGTCCTCGGTGCCGAGGCTCTCGCCATGTTCGGCCACGGCGCCGAGCAGCGCATGCGCCGATTCGATCAGCAACCGGGCGGTAGGCACCGCCTGCGCCTGTCCGGCCGCGTCGGCGAATTCCGCCAGCGCCTCGTGCAGAGCGGCGGCATTGGCGGCGGCATCGTCGAGCAGCAGCGCCACCGCCACCTGCCGCCGGTTCGGATGGCCGTCGAGCAGCGAGGCGAGATAGGCCTTGATGCTGCCGGCAAGCGCGACGCCGGCGGTCCGCAGCGTCGCCGGCGTCGGCGTCGCCGCGTCGGGTTCCTCGCGCACCCGGTCGAGCAGCAAAGGCAGCCGGACGGCGAGGCGGGCGAGCTCGCGCAGCGAGAGATCGAGCGCGGCGTTCGGATCGCCCAGCGATTCGCGCAGCAGGAAGACCGGCTGCGCCAGCGTCTCCGCCGCGCCCGCCGGCAGGAAGCGCTGCAGCGCGCGGCGGGTCAGCGGATCGGCGAGCGTGGCGATCAGCGCGCCGCCCACCTGCGCCAGCAGGAAGATGACGGCGATCTGCGCGCCGGGATCGTCGCCGATGCCGGACAGGGCGGCGGCGACACCGGGGAACAGCGCGAGCACGGCGCAGAGCAGCGCCAGCAGCAGCGAGCCGGCGGCCTTCTGCACCACCTGGATGGTGAAGATGATGCGGCCGGCCATGGTCTCGCCCGGCACCATCAGCGCATTGTTGACCGCGCCGGCCGCATTGGCGCCGGCCACCAGCGGCAGGGCGGAGCCGAGGTCCAGCAGCCCGCCGCCCACCGCCGCCACCGCGATGGCGGCGGCGACCGAGGAGGACTGGGCGGCGAAGGAGAAGCCGCCGCCGATCAGCGCCAGCAGCCACGGGCTGGTCAGCGCCGCCTCCCACCACGGCTCGTGCATCAGGCTGTCGCGGATCGGCCCGACCGCCACCGCGACCAGGTGCATGCCGAACAGCAGCAGCGCCGCGCCGAGCGCGGCATCCACCACGTGGCGCATGCGGTCGCCGTGCGCCAGCTTGAAATAGGTGACGAAGCCGGCGACGCCGATGACGATGCCGGCGACGGAGGAAGTGTCGATGGCGACGATCAGCGGCAGCAGCGCGGTGCCGACATTGGCCCAGTTCGGCGCCGCCAGCGCCGGGCCGGCCGGCAGCACGCCGCCGCGCACGAAGGAGACGATGATCCATGACACCGCCGTCGCGCTCTGGGTGATGGTGCCGGCGATGACGCCGCTGACGGCGCTGCTCACCGGCCCGCGCAGGGCGCGCGCGAAGGCGGCGCGGCCGCGCCGGCCGACCAGCGGCACCAAATTGGCGGACAGGGAGCGCACGCCGATGAAGAACAGGCCGAGGCCGCTGAGCAGCAGCGCCAGTGTCGCCATGGTGCTCAGCGATCCCACGTGGTGACAGACGGCATGCAAACCTCTCGACGCGACGCGGGCGGCCCGGCACCCCTTGGCGCGGCCACCGTGAAAATCCAATGCGACATCAGGACCGGCCCGCCCGCATCCGGCGAGCGGCGGCCACGCCGGCGAACGCCACGCGGGCCGATGCGGGTCCCACGCTTCAGCCCTGGCCCAGCAAGGCGTTGATCTTGCCCATCAGCCGCGGCAGCTCGACCGGCTTGGTGTCGAAATCGTCGCAGCCCGCCGCCATCGCCGCCTCGCGGTCCTGCGCCATGGCATGGGCGGTAAGCGCGATGATCGGGATCGCCGCGGTCTCCGGCGCCGCCTTCACCCGGCGCGTCGCCTCCCAGCCGTCCAGCACCGGCAGGCTCATGTCCATCAGGATGAGGTCCGGCCGGCGCGACAGGGCGAGGTCGACCCCCTGCTGCCCGTCCACCGCCATCAGCACCTCGAAGCCGTTGCGCGCGAGGCGGCGCGAAAGCATGTCGCGGTTCATCTCGTTGTCCTCGACGAGGAGTATCGTCGCCATTCGTCCTACCCCGCCTTGCCGGAAGCGGCCCTGCTGCGCCCGGCGATCGCCGCCAGCGCCGCGCCCAGCGTGCCGATCGGCTGGGCGCTCTTGTTGAGGATCAGCAGCGTGTTCTGCGCGAGATAGGTGCGCTCGGCCTCGGTGAGCTCCTTCGCCGTCAGCACCACGACCGGCAGGTCGGCATGGGCGGGCGTGGCGCGCACGTGCTCGAGGAAGGCGAAGCCGTCCATCACCGGCATCATCAGGTCGAGCAGCACCAGCGAGGGCGCCGGATGCGCCCCGAGCCAGCCGAGCGCCTCCGAGCCGTTCGCCGCCTCGATGGCGTAGAGGCCGGCATCCTCGATGGCGGCGCGCATCATCGCCCTGACGTCCGGGTTGTCGTCGACCACTAGGACCTTGCCGCCGCCGCCGTCGCCGGGGGTGAACTTGTGGATCAGCGCCAGCAGCCGCTGCCGGTCGATCGGCTTGGTCATGTATTCCGAGGCGCCGAGCGCGTAGCCCAGATTGCGGTCGTCGACGATGGTCAGCATGATGACCGGAATGTGCTCCAGCTCCGGCTCCGACTTCATGATGCCGAGCACCGACCAGCCGTCGATCTTCGGCATCATCACGTCGAGTGTGACGATGTCCGGCGGGTCGCGGCGCATGAGCTCGAGCGCGTCGATGCCGTCGCGGGCATGGCGCAGCACATAGCCTTCCTTGCCGAGCGTGGCGGCGAGCACCTCGTGCACCGCCGGGTCGTCGTCGACCACCAGCACGGTGATGGCCCCCGCCTCCGCCGGCGCGCCGGGATCGATGGGCAAGGCCGGCGCCCCGGACGCGGCGGACGCGGCCTCGGCCGGCAGCTCGATAGTGAAGACCGAGCCCTCGCCGGGCGTGCTCGCCACCGTGATGGTGCCGCCGAGCATGGCGACGAAATGCTTGGTGATGGTGAGCCCCAGCCCGGTGCCGCCGAAATTGCGGGTGGTGGAGGAATCCGCCTGGGTGAAGGCCTGGAACAGCCGGCCCATCTGCTCCTCGCTCATGCCGATGCCGGTGTCGCGCACCTCGAAGCGCACGCGGCCGACGCCGCCCCCGCCCGCAAGCCCTCCGCCCGCGCCCCCCTCGCCCGTAGCCCCCTCGACCGCACGGCGCGACAGGGTGAGGCTCACCTGCCCGCCTTTGGTGAACTTGGCGGCGTTGCTGAGCAGGTTGATGAGGCTCTGCTTGAGCTTGGTGACGTCGGTGCGCAGCGAGCCGAGGTCGAGCGGGCACTCGATGACGAAGCGGTTGCCGTTCTTCTCCATCATCGGGCTGACGATGGTGCCGACCTCCTCGACCATGCGGTTGAGGAACACCTGCTCGAGATAGACGTCCATGCGGCCGGCCTCGATCTTCGACAGGTCGAGGATGTCGTTGATGAGGCCGAGCAGGTGCTTGCCGGCGGCCTGGATCTTGTCGAGATCGGCCACCATGGCGGTATTGCCCTCGTCGGCGGCGTCCTCCGCGAGGATCTCGCTATAGCCGATGATGGCGTTGAGCGGGGTGCGCAGCTCGTGGCTCATGTTGGCGAGGAAGGCGGACTTCACCTGGCTGGCCGATTCCGCCGCCTCCTTGGCCTCGCGCAGCTGCTGCTCCATGCGCACCCGGTCGGAAATGTCGACGAAGGTGGCGATGACCGCCGGCGCGCCGCGGAAATCGAGATCGCCATGGGCGACCATGGTGCAGACCGCCTCGCCATCGGCGCCCGGCAGGGTGAATTCCTGGCGGTCGGAGATCGGGGTGCAGAGGATGTCCCACAATTCACGCCCCTTGTCGGGGTCGGCGAACATGTCCTCGATCGGCCGGCCGGCAAGGTCGGCGGGCGCGCGGCCGATCAGCCGGCTGAAGCCGCCATTGAGGTGCTGGAGCACGCGGGTGGCGCGGTCGACGATGATCAGGCCGACCGGCGCGGCGGCGTCGATGGCGCGCAGCTGCTCCTCGTCCTCGCGCAGCTTCATCTCGGCGAGCTTGCGCTCGGTGATGTCGGTATAGATGGCGATGAAGCCGCCGCCCGGCACCGGGTCGCGGCGCACCTCCAGGATGGTGCCGTCCGGCCGCGTGCGCTCGAAGCGGTGCGAATGGTCGAGCTGGGCGAGGCGCTTGGCCAGCACGGTCTCGATGTCGACGTCGCCGAACTCGCCACGCTCGCCGAGATAGCGGATATAGTCGAGGAAGGTGTGGTCGGAGCCGAAGAACTCGTCCGGCATCTCCAGATAGTCGCGGAACAGCCGGTTCCAGGTGACGAGGCGGTACTGCGCATCGTACATGGCGACGCCCTGCGACATGTTCTCCAGCGTCGCCCGCAGCAGCGTGGCCTCCCGCCCGAGACCGCCGGCCTCGACGACCGCGGCGGCGTCGCGCCGTTCCGTTCCGGTGCCCATTCGCCCCTCCCCACAATCCCGTTCCGGTCAGGCTTAAAGCCCGGCGGCGATTCCTTCTAGGCCGTCGTCCCATCGAGGGCGAGCAGGATCGCCGCCATGTCGTCCGAGGGCGGCTCGCCGGCCTCGAAGGCGCGCACCGCCTCGACCAGGCGCCGGAGCGGCGCCCCGGCCGATTCCGGCGAGCCGAGGAAATCGGCGATGCGCTCATCGCCATAGAGCGCGCCGGCGGGATCCTGCGCCTCGGTGAAGCCGTCGGTCACCACCAGCAGCCGGTCGCCCGGCGCCAGCGCGACGGTATGGGCGACATAGGCGAAGTCCTCCACCACGCCGAGCGCCGGCCCGCCGGCCCCGGCGAGGCGCGACACCGCGCCGTTGGCGCGGGCGAGATAGGGCGGCACATGGCCGGCACGCACGAAGGCGAGGCTGCCGGAGGCGAGGTCGAGGCTGGCGAGCAGGAAGGTGACGAACATGCAGCTGGCATTGCCGCGCGACAGCGCGTCGTTGACCAGCCCGACGGCGCGGGCGGGATCGCCGAACAGCTCCGGCGCGTCCGGCCGCCCGGCGAGCGAGCGGAACAGCGCATGGGTGCGCGCCATCATCAGCGCGGCGCCGGCGCCCTTGTCGGAGACGTCGCCGAGCGCCAGCACCACCTGCTCCTCGCCGATAAAGAAATAGTCGACGAGGTCGCCGCCGACCTCCCGCGCCGGCTCCAGCAGCGCGTCGATGGCGAGACGGCGCCCGGCGGCCTGCCCGGCGAAGGGCGGCGGCACTAGGGCAAGCTGCAGGATGCGTGCCTCGTTGAGCTCGGCATGCTTGCGCTTGAGCTCGTCGCGGGTGCGGTCGCGCAGCGCCTTCTTCTCCAGCGTGGCGAGCACGCGGGCGCGCAGCAATATCGGGTTGAACGGCTTGAAGATGAAATCGTCGGCGCCGAGCTCGATGCAGCGCACCACCGGGTCGATCTCGTTGAGCGCCGAGACGACGATGACCGGCAGATCGTTCAGCCGCCCGTCGCGGCGCAGCGCGTCGAGCACGCCGAAGCCGTCGAGCTCCGGCATCATGATGTCGAGCAGCACGAGGTCGTAGGGCGTCTTGGCGATCGCCGCCAGCGCCTGATGGCCGTTCGCAGCCTCGTCGATGCGGCTCAGCCCGAGCCGGCGCAGGCGACGCGCCAGCAGATCCCGGTTTTCCGCCACGTCGTCGACCACCAGAATGGCCGCATTCTGGTCCACCATGCCCGCGATACCACCACGTTGGGTCTGAAAAGGCGCCCGAAGCGCCGCGGCGGGACTATCCCCGCATTCGCGCCGCTTCGCAACGGCGAGATGGCCGCCCCCGGCCGGAAGTCCGCCGCCGGGAACTCCTCCGCCTGCCACGCATTCATGAGGTAACGGGGGAGGAACCCATGCTCACCATCATCGTGCTGATCCTGATCGTCGTGCTGCTGGGCGGCGGCTATGCCGGGCACCGCGCCTACGGGCTGCGCGGCCTGCTCGCGGTGCTGGCGATCGTGCTCCTGGTGCTGGCGGTGCTCGGTTTCGTCAGCGACGAGATCGCGGTGGGACCCGGCGTGGCGCCGATCATGCAGAAATAGCCCCGTCCGGCACATGGCCGGCCGGGGCGTGCGCGCCCGCGCGCCATGCATGGCCGGCGTCACGCCGCCGGCGCGGCGCCCTCGCACAGGGCGACGAGTTCGGCCGGGCCCAGCCGCTCCAGCCCGAGCGCCGGCAGCAGGTCGTTGTCAGCGGCGAGATCGCGCCCGGCGGCGGCGGAAAGCAGCGCGATGCCGGCCTCGTGCAGCGGCGCCGGATGGCCGCTGAGCCGGCCGAGCAGCGCCGTCGGCACCAGCCCGAACGGCACGTCCTCGAAGATGTAGCGGCTGTCGAAGCTGGCGGGGCCGAAGCCGCCGCGCCCCTCGGCGTGCATCTGCTGGTTCATCTCCGACACGCTGGCCATGGGGACGTGGAAGGACAGCGAGAAATGCTCGCGCACCGTGCGCACCGACAGGCCGAAGCTGCGGGCGATCTCCAGCCGCTCGGCGTCCAGCGCCTCGATGACGCGGCCGACGGCGGGGGTGACGTGCTCGCCCTGCCCCCAGGTCTCGCCCTTCTCCATGCGGGTGAGGTTGAGCAGCGCGATGCCGAGATGGTTCTGCGGGTTGAGGTTGCTCAGCGCGATGGCGAGCAGCCCGTCGCGCCTGACGAAGCGGTCGCCGAACAGGGCGGTGCACAGCGCGTGGCCCGCGTCGATCGCGCTTTTGGGCAGGGTGGCGATGTCGATCTTCTGGCGGACGGTGTTGACCTTCACCTCGTCCGGCCCCTGCACGCGGGCGGTGAGCAGCGTGGTTCCCCAGACCGAGATCGGCACCTCGATGCCGCGCTCGGCCAGCTTTCGCGCCAGATAGAGCGCGCCGAAGGAGCTGTGCGAGCTGACGATGACCGGTTGGCCGGCGACTAGGTGCGGGGCGGCGGCATCCATCGCGGCGCGATGGCCGTTGCCCGGCATGACGATGACGACCGCGTCGGCCCCGGTCACCGCCTCGGCGCAGCTGGCCGCGACGGCGACCGGCCCCTCGAATTCGAGGGCATTGGTGGCGCGCAGCGGCCGCCCCTCCGCCAGGGCCCGCGCATTGCGGCCGGACGGCGACCACAGCACCGGCCGGTGGCCGGCGCTGGCGAGGAAGGCAGCGACGCCATAGGCAATCGAGCCGGCGCCGAGAAGTGCAACACGCATCACATGTCCTTTGTCGGTAGGGATGTTCCTCACTCGCCGGCCGCGCGGCGGCGAGTGCTCCATGGGCCGGGCGCTACATGTATTTGGTCGGCAGCGCGGTGGTGAACTTCATCTCCTCCATGGCGATGGAGGACGAGAGGTCGGAGAACTCCACCCGGCTGATCAGGTTCTTGTAGACTTGGTCGTAGACGTCGATGTTCGGCACCACGAGACGCAGCAGGTAGTCGGTCTCGCCGGTGAGGCGGTAGGCCTCCATGATCTCGGGGATGTCGCGGATCTCCTTGCGGAACGTGTCGAGCCAGGTCGTGGTGTGGCGCGGCACCTTCACGGCGATGAAGATGGTCATCGGCACATTGGCCATGCGCTGGTCGATCAGCGCCACCTTGCTGCGGATCAGCCCCATCTCCTCCATGCGCTTGATGCGCCGCCAGCACGGCGTGTGCGACAGCCCGACCGCGTCGGCGATCTCGACCACCGACCTGTCGGCGCTCTGCTGGAGGATGTCGATGATCTTGCGGTCGATGTGATCGAACATGAGCCTCTCCGGTATATTTTTCTTTCTGAAGGCGGAAGCGAAGAAGAACGTTCCTCATCAGCGTCAAGCCACGCAATCCGCTTCTTCGCAACCTGGAGCATATTGACGAAACGCTGGGGCAGGCCTCCGATGCGTCGAGATGCGCGACCAACAAATGGGCAGGAATGATCATGTCTTAATCATTCTCGCGATTTTGTATTTTCATCCTATGAGAAAGACATTTTGTAGGACAAGTTTGCATAAATTGAGCTCGCATAGCAATATAACGCAATGCAATAACCGGCGTCGCTCCCTATCCTTCGAGCCTGAATTCGATGGCATGATGGGTCCGACAATGAAACGAATTGGCTTGATCGGCGGCATGAGCTGGGAAAGCACGGCCGTCTATTACCGGCGGCTCAACGAGCAGGTGCGCGACACGCTGGGCGGGCTGAACTCGGCCGATCTCGTGCTGCGCTCGGTGAATTTCGAGGAGATCGTCGCCCTGCAGAAGATCGGCGCCTGGGACGACGCGGCCGGGGCGCTGCGCGAGGCGGCCTGCGATCTCGAACGCGCCGGCGCCGACATGATCCTCATCTGCACCAACACGATGCACATCCTCGCCGACGAGGTGCAGGGCGCGGTGGGCATCCCGCTCGTGCACATCGCCGACATCACCGGGCATGCGGTGCGCGAGGAAGGCTGCCGCCGGCCGCTGCTGCTGGCGACCCGCTACACGATGGAGAAGGACTTCTACCGCCGCCACCTGGAAGAAGCCTTCGGCCTCGAGGTGCTGGTGCCCGACGAGGCCGACCGGCAGGACGTGCACGACATCATCTTCGGCGAGCTGTGCTGCGGCGTGGTCACGCCGGCCTCCAAGCAGCGCTATCTCGACATCGTCGCCAAGGGCAAGGCGGCCGGCGCCGACAGCGTCATCCTCGGCTGCACCGAGATCGGCCTCCTGGTGAGCGACGGGGATTTCGACATTCCGACCTTCGATTCCACCCTGCTCCACGCCGATGCGGCCATCCGGCTGTCGCTCGGCGTCGAGGCCGGCGGGCGGGCGGGGCACGGCTTGGCCCTGCCCATGCATTGACGCAGCGTCACGATGTCCGAGAGTCGGAACGGATTCGGACGACGGAAGCCAAACGCGTGCCCCCGCCAACGAGCGACCCCTGTCAAACGAGCGATCCTGTCAAACGAGCGATCCTGCCAAACGAGGACCACATGAACCACTTTGATGCCAACCGCCGCTCGACTCTCAAGCTGCTCGCCGCCGGCGCCGGCCTCGTCGCCGCCCCGGCGATCATCCGGCCCGCCCAGGCGCAGAGCAAGGTCGTGAACATCACGACCTACGACAAGTTCGTGCCGCAGGCCTTCATCGACCAGTTCCAGAAGGACACCGGCATCGAGGTGCGCGTGCGCCTGACCGACGACCAGGGCAAGCAGTACAACCTGCTCTCCGCCGAGGGCACCTCGCCGACCACCGACATCGTCACCGTCACCGGCCACCGGCTGTCGCAGTTCATCACCTCCGACCTGCTGTCGCCGCTGGACACCGGCCGCATCAAGAACTGGGGCAACCTCGCCGGCCCGTACAAGGGCGCGCCGCAGCTCGTCGTCAACGGCTCGGTCTACGGCGTGCCGCTGCTCGCCGGCTTCGAAGGCATGGCGCGCAACACCCAGTACACCAAGCCCACCGACACCTGGGGCTACATGTTCGACAAGGAATTCAAGGGGCTGACCTCCTACATCATCTCCGACTTCCTCGCCATCGTGATGCGCTACCAGGGCAATGACGGCGATTTCGTCACCTATGAGGGCAAGCCGGAGATCGCCCAGGCCGCCACCAACAAGGCGCGCGACCTCCTGATCGCCAACAAGGACAAGGTCCGCAAATATTACGACGCCGGCTCCGAGGTGCAGCAGATGTTCCTCAACGAGGACATCCATATCGCCCAGACCTGGTCCGGCCCGGCGGCCAAGCTGATCATGGACGGGCACCCGATCGCGCTGTCGATCCCGAAAGAAGGCACCTACGGCTTCATCTATTCCTTCAACATCGTGAAGAACGCGCCGAATGCCGACGCCGCCTACACCTTCCTCGACGCCATCCTGTCCTCGCCGGAGATCGGCGCGGCGATGACGCGGCAGTCGGGCTTCTCCTCCGCCTTCGCCGGGGTGGACAAGGTGCTGACCGAGCGCGAGCGGGCCGCCAACGGCCTGCCGCAGGAGGAAATGGCGCGCATCCAGTTCTTCAGCCCGATCAACCGCAAGATGAAGAACGACATGATCGAGAAGGCCACCGCCGAAGTGAAGGCGGCCTGATCGCGTTCCCGACAGTTTTCCGACACCATGACCGGCGGCGGCCTCGCGGTGGGGCCGCCGCCCTCGAGACAGGGCGATGAACGACGCGATGGTGGATGGCAGCATGAGCGGGGCGAGGCCCTCCGGGCACGACAAGGCGCCGGCCTATGGCGGCTGGATCGGCCGCATGGTCCGCTCGCGGCTCTATGCCGGCACGATCGGGCTCGTCGCCAACAATGCCCGCGCCCGGCTGGTGCTGCTCATCGTGGTGCCGCTCGCCTGGATCGTGACGCTCAATATCGGCCCGATCTACCAGATGGCGCGCATCAGCCTGATGTCGACCTATCCGCCGCCGGCGACGGGCACGGTCTATACGCTCGACAACTACCTGCTGTTCTTCAACGAGCCGCTCTATTTCATGCCGTTCGTCCGCAGCCTGGTCTTCGCGGCCGTGGTGACGGTGACGACGCTGATCATCGTCTACCCGGTCGCCTATTACGTGGCGAAGGTGGTGCGCCCGACCAATCGCAGCCGCGCCCTGCTGCTGCTGCTGGTGCCGTTCTGGGCCGGCGAGCTCATCCGTACCTTCTCGGTGATCATGCTGCTGGCCAATCGCGGCGCCATCAATTTCGTGCTGCGCGAACTGGGGCTGATCGATCGGCCGGTCTCGATGCTCTACACTTATTTCTCGCTCAGCTTCGGCGTCGTCTACCTGATCGCGCTCTACATGCTGCTGCCGCTCTATTCGGCGATCGAGAAGATCCCGCCGCAGCTCATCGACGCCGCCGCCGATCTCGGGGCCGGGCCGGTCGAGCGGTTCCGGCGGGTGATCCTGCCGCTGTCCAAGGACGGCATCGTCTCCGGCTGCAGCCTCGTCTACCTCATCTCGATCGGCGTGTTCACCGCGCCGCTGCTGCTCGGCGGGCCGAACACGGTGATCTTCCCCGAGATCATCGCCAGCCTGTTCCACTCCTCCAGCGACAAATGGCCGGCGGGTTCCGCCTTCTCCATCCTGATGCTGATCGTGTCGCTGTCCACCGTCGGCCTGTTCATGAAGGTCGTCGGCGGCCGCTCGGTCCGGCTGACGTGAGGCGCCGCCGATGAACCGCTATTTCACCGACCTTCCCAAAACGGCGCTGTCGGCCTCCTACTGGCTCTTCGTCATCTACCTGCTGCTGCCGCTGGCGCTGATGATGGCGATGAGCTTCAAGGAAGCCAATTTCATCGCCTTCCCGATCCAGTCCTGGACGCTCGACTGGTACGCCACGGTGCTGCGGGACAAGCAGTTCCTCAACGCCGTCGGCTATTCGATCCTCATCGCGGCGATGACCACGCTGTTCGCGCTGACCATCGGGGTGTGGACGGCGCTGCTGGTCGCCGCCGAGGGCATCTGGGGCCGGACGATCATCTTCGCGCTGGCCTGCCTGCCGGCGGTGGTGCCCGGCCTGATCAACGCCATCTCGATGCGCATCTTCATCCGCGTCGTCGACATCCCGACCGGCACCGGCGCCATCATCCTCGGCCACACCGTGCACGCCGTGCCCTTCGTGGTGGTGATGGTGCTGACGCGGCTGCGCTCGATGCCGGTGAGCCTCGTCGACGCGGCCCGCGATCTCGGCGCCGACAATTTCGTCGCCTTCATGCGCG
Source organism: Ancylobacter sp. GW821-FHT10E12 (assembly GCF_058809335.1). Taxonomy (NCBI): domain Bacteria; kingdom Pseudomonadati; phylum Pseudomonadota; class Alphaproteobacteria; order Hyphomicrobiales; family Xanthobacteraceae; genus Ancylobacter; species Ancylobacter sp. GW821-FHT10E12. Next base: position 79,891 of record NZ_JBXASN010000010.1, read on the forward strand.
TCACCGTGCCGTTCCTGGCGCCGGCGCTGATCGGCAGCGCCATCTTCTGCGTGCTGAGCAGCATCGACGACTTCGTGCGCACCTTCTTCCTCGGCGGCTACCAGCCGACGCTTCCCATGCTCATCTTCGCCAAGGTGCAGGGTGGCATGTCACCGGAGATCAACGCGATGGCCACCATCGTCCTTGTCGTGACGGCCGCCGTCGGCCTCTATGCCGAACATTTCACCCGCCGTTCGAAGGCCTGACCGATGCAGCCCGTCGTCCAGTTCCGCAACATCAACAAGTCCTACGAATCCAGCCCGGCGGTGATCGACCTCAACCTCGCCATCGCGCCGGGCCAGTTCGTCACCCTGCTCGGCCCCTCGGGCTGCGGCAAGTCGACGACGCTGCGCATGCTGGGCGGCTTCGAGCTGCCGACCTCCGGCGAGATCCTGCTCGACGGGCGGGACATCACCCGCCTGCCGCCCAACAAGCGCAACGTCAACATCGTGTTCCAGGACTACGCGCTGTTCCCGCATCTCACCGTCGGGCGCAACGTCGCCTTCGGGCTGGAGCTGAAGGGCCTGCCGTCCGACGCGATCCACCGGCGGACCATGGAGCTGCTGTCGCTGGTGCAGCTCGCCGCCTTCGCCGACCGCATGCCGGGCCAGCTTTCCGGCGGCCAGCGCCAGCGCGTGGCGCTGATGCGGGCGCTGGCGCCGGACCCCAACGTGCTGCTGCTCGACGAGCCGCTGAGCGCGCTCGACGCCAAGCTGCGCGAGCAGATGCAGGTCGAGCTGAAGTCGATCCAGCAGAAGACCGGCAAGACCTTCCTGTTCGTCACCCACGACCAGGAGGAGGCGCTGACCATGTCCGACGTCGTCGTGGTGATGAATGGCGGGCGCATCGAGCAGATGGGCGACCCGCATACGCTGTATTCGCGCCCGCGCAGCCGCTTCGTCGCCAATTTCATCGGCCAGAGCAATCTGGTCGAGGGCACCGTGCTCGGCACCGATGGCGGCATGGCGGCGATCGACTGGAACGGCCGCATCGTCCATGCCGGCCTCAACGACAGCCGCCCGGCCGCCGGTGCCCGCGTCGCCGCCGCCGTGCGGCCGGAATCGATGTACTGCCTCGCCGAACAGCCGGGCGACGGCCTCGCGGTCGAGGGGCGCATCGCGCGGCGCATCTTCAAGGGGAGCCACACGACGCTGGAGATCGAGCTCGCCAACCGGCAGCTGGTCACGGCGGAGCTGGACCCCAAGGCCCTGGCGCAGATCGCCGGCGACGAGGTGTTCGTCGGCTGGCGCCGAGAGGACGCGATCGTCCTGGCGGACTGATCCGCCACGACCGCGACCGTCTCATCACGGCAGCGACCCCCGCGCGCCCGGCGTGCGGGCCGGCACCGGCTTTGAAAGGATACAGGGACTGCCCATGACCAGCCAGGCACACCAGCCAGAGGCATATCAGGCGGACGCCGCTCGGCGGCTCGCCGAGCTCGACCGCCGCGTCCGCTACGATCTCGACTGCCTCAACTATCCGCCGGCGAACTGGTCGGCGCCGGTCGTCTCGCCGGACGGCCGGCCGGTGAGCGACGTGACGATCATCGGCGGCGGCATGTGCGGGCTGGTAGCGTGGTTCGCGCTGACGCGCGGCGGGCTGCGCAACATCCGCATCATCGACCGCGCGCCCAAGGGCCGCGAAGGCCCCTGGCGCACCTATGCCCGCATGGAGACGCTGCGCTCGCCCAAGACCCTGCTCGGCCCGGCGCTGGGCATGGCCTCGCTCACCTTCCGCATGTGGTTCACGGCGCAGTTCGGCGAGGCCGCCTGGGAGGAGCTGTTCCGCATCCCCCGCCCGATGTGGATGGACTATCTCAACTGGTACCGCGACGTGCTCGACATCCCGGTCGAGAACGGCACCGATGTCAGCCGCATCCTGCCGCGGCCGGACGGGCTGATCGAACTGGAGATCGCCGGCGGCGCGCGGCCGGGCATCCTCACCCGCAAGGTGGTGATGGCGACCGGGCGCGACGGGCTCGGCGAGCCGACCATCCCGGATTTCGTGGCGCCGATCGAGCGCCACCGGCTGTGGGCGCATTCCGCCGACGCCATCGACTTCGCGGCGCTGCGCGGCAAGCGGGTGGTGGTGATCGGGGTGGGCGCCTCCGCCGTCGACAATGCCGCAGAGGCGCTGGAGGCCGGCGCCGGCGAGGTGCGGCTGCTGGCCCGCCGCACGACCATGCCGACCATCAACAAGCTGATGGGCATCGGCTCCTATGGCGTCACCGCCGGCTTCCCGCGCATATCGCCGGAATGGCGCTGGCGGCTGATGGACTACGCCGCCCGGCAGCAGACGCCGGCGCCGCACGGCTCGACGCTGCGGGTCAGCCGCCATGCCAATGCCTATTTCCATTTCGACTGCGGCATCGGCTCGGTGCGCGAGGAAGACGGCGAGGTGGTGATCACCACGGTGAACGGCCGGGAATTCCGCACCGATTTCATCATCCTCGGCACCGGCTTCTCGATCGACCCGGTGAGCCGCGACGAGCTCGGCGACTATCGCGACGCCGTCGCCTGCTGGGAGGACCGCTTCACCCCGCCGCCGGAGGAGGCCAATCCCGGCCTCGGCCGCTTCCCGTGGCTGGCCGACGACTTCGCCTTCACCGAGAAGGTGCCCGGCACGGCGCCCTGGCTCGCCGACATCCATTGCTTCAACTACGGCGCCACCATGAGCCTCGGCAAGGTGAGCGGCGACATTCCGGCGATCAGCGAGGGCGCGCTCTGGCTGGCGCAGGGCATTGCCGGCGGCCTGTTCATCCGCGACGTCGACCATCACTGGCAGGCGCTGCAGCGCTACGCCAAGCCGGAGCTCGACGGCTCGGAATGGACCGACGCCGACGCCGAAACCGAAGCCGACACACCCGTCCCCCAGCAGAAGACCGCGTGAGAATCCCGATGCGCAAGACCGTCTATTACTACCACGCCCTCTCCTCGCCCTGGGCCTATCTCGGCTGGCCGCAGTTCAAGGCGCTGATCGAGAAGCACGATCTCGACGTGGTGGTGCGCCCGACCCGCATCGTGACGGAGAATGGCGGCGTGCCGCTGCGCTCGCGCCCGCAGCCGCGGCAGGATTATCACGCGGTGGAGCTCGACCGCTGGCGCAAGCGGCTGAACATGCCGCTGGTGCTGAAGCCGAAATACTACCCGACCAATAACGAGTTCTCCGCCCGCATGGTGATCGCCGCCGACCGGCTCGGCCTGCCGGCGCTGGAGCTGAGCCACGCGCTGCTGCGCGCGCTGTGGAGCGAGGAGAAGGACGTCACCGTGCCGGAGGTGCGCATCGCGGTGGCGAACGCGCTCGGCCTCGACGGGGCGAAGCTGCAGGCGATGGAGGACCAGCCGGAGATCATGCAGGCCTGGCTCGACAGCCACGCGGAAGCCGGCAAGCGCGGCGTGTTCGGCACCCCGACCTGGATCTACAAGGACGTGCTCTATTGGGGGCAGGACCGGCTGGGCTTCCTCGACGAAGCCTTGTCCGAGGGCTGAGCGGAGAGCGACATGACGATCTCCGCGAGCCCCGTCACCACCGTCCCCGCCACCGCCCCCGCCACTCCTGCCGGGGACGTAATCGACGCCGTCCTCGGCCTCGACGCCTCCTCGCCGGTGCTGGAGCTGCGCCGGCGGCGGGAAAAGCTGAAGCACCTGACGCAGACGAGCTATGTCGCCGCGCTGCATCCCGCCGAGTCGCGCCATTTCTCCTATGGGCTGCGGGCGGCACTGGCGGCGCGCATGGCCGGCCTGTGGAAGGCGGACGAGCTCGCCACCCATTACCGCGCCCTGCTCGCGACCGAGGGCGGCACCAGCGAAGAGGCGCGGATCGCCGACCCGTCCTGGCAGCCGGAGGATGCGTCGAGCCGGCTCGCGGCGATGCTGCGCCATGTCGATCTCGTCACCCTGACGCCGAAAAGCGCGACGCGGGCGCATGTCGAGGCGCTGTCGGCGGCGGGGCTGGACGACCGCGACATCGTCACGCTCGCCGGGCTGATCGCCTTCGTCAATTACCAGGTGCTGGTGGTCGCCGGCCTGAAAATGCTGCGGGATCACTGACATGGCCGAGACGGTGCACGATTTCACCACCGAGCCGCTCGACTGGAACCCGTATGTGACGCCGGTCGATTTCGCCCAGGCGACGCCGGCGCAGCAGGACGCGCTGGGCATGACGCCCTCCAACAAGGGCATCTCGCCCTATGTGCTGGTGCTCGCCCACGAGCCGGAGGCGCTGCGCGAGCGCACGCCGCTGTTCAACGACATCATGTACAGCCAAGGCGGCCTGTCGCGCGGCGGACGCGAGCTCGGGGCGCTCGGCGCCTCGGTGGTCAATCGCTGCGTCTACTGCGCCGCCGTGCATGCGGCACGCTATATCCAGCTGGAGAAGAAGCCGGAAATCGTCGCCGAGATCTACGCCAGCGAGGTCAAGGCCGACCTTCCCGCCCCGGAACAGGCGCTGTTCGACTTCGCGGTCGACCTCACCTCGGCGCCGGCCGATATCGGCGGCTACCACCTCTACCATCTGCGCGGCATGGGGCTGTCCGACCTCGAAATCCTCGACCTGATCCATTCCGTGGCCATTTTCGGCTGGGCGAACCGGCTGATGCATACGCTCGGCGAACCGCAGAAAAAAGCCTGAGTGGACACGCTCGCGCATCCGGCGGCCGGTACGCCGGTCCGCCCGTTCGAGGTCGGGCATCGCGACGTGCTCACCATCGCGCTGCCGATGATGGCCGCCTATCTCTCCACCCCGCTGGTCGGGCTGGTGGCGACGCTGGTGGTGGGCCAGCTCGGCGACGAGGCGCTGATCGGCGGCGTGGCGCTGGCGGCGGTGATCTTCGACGTGATCTTCGTCTCGTTCAACTTCCTGCGCGGCGCTACCACCGGCTTCACCGCGCAGTCGGTCGGCGCCGGCGACCGGGCGGCCGAGCAGCGCACGCTGCTCGCCGGCCTGGTCATCGCGCTGGTGGCGGGCCTCGTCATCCTCGCTTTGCACGTCCCGCTCGGCCGGCTCAGCCTGGCGGTGCTGGGCGCCGAGGGCAAGGTGGCCGAGGCGGCGGGGGTCTATTTCGGCTGGCGGGTGTGGTCGGCGCCGTTCGTGCTGATCAATTTCGTCATCTTCGGCTGGACCATCGGCCTCGGCCGGGCGGTGACCGCCATGGCGCTGCAGACGCTGCTGAACGGCCTCAACCTGGCGCTCAGCCTGTGGTGGGTGCTCGGCCTCGGCTGGGGCCTTGCCGGCCTGGCGCTCGCCAGCCTCGCGGCGGAGGCGACCACCACGCTGGCCGGCCTGGTGCTGGTGCTGGCGCGGACCGATCCGTCGCTGTGGCGGCTGCCGGACCTCGCGGGGCTGCGGCGGCTGTTCGCGGTCAATTCCGACATGATGATCCGCTCCTTCTCGCTGCTGATCGGCCTGTCCTTCTTCACCCGGCAGAGCGGCACGCTCGGCATCGACATCCTCGCCGCCAACACCATCCTGCTGCGCTTCTATTTCTTCGGGGTGGCGTTTCTCGACGGCAACGCCACCGCCGCCGAGCAGCTCGCCGGCCGGGCGGTCGGGGCGCGCTACCGGCCGGCCTTCGACCGCGTCATCGCCCTCACCACGCTGTGGGGCTTCGCGTTCGCCGCCGTCGTCTCGGCCGGCTTCTTCCTGCTGGCGCCCTGGGTGATCGGCCTTGCCGCGCCGACGCCGGCGGTGGAGCGGCTGGCGCACGAGTTCCTGCCCTATGCGGCGCTGCTGCCGCTGATCGGCGTCGTCGCCTTCCAGATGGACGGCGTCTATATCGGCGCCACCTGGTCGCGCGAGATGCGCAACCTGATGCTGCTGTCGCTCGTCGCCTATCTCGCCGCCTGCGCGGTGCTGCAGCCCCTGTTCGGCAATCACGGGCTCTGGATCGCGCTCAGCCTGTTCCAGTGCGTGCGCAGCGTCGCCTTCCGCTGGATGCTGCCGGGGCTCGCGGCGCGGACCATGGGTCCGGCGGCCTCCGGCGGGCGCGGGTCGGCCCCTCGCCCGGACGCCGGATGACAATTTGACCTGCGATTCCCGGCGCGCGGGCGTATGATCGACGCCTGAACCGCCGGGCGGCCAACGACCCGGCGGACGCACCGGGAGAATGACATGCGCTTCGCCAGGGGGATTCTCGCCTCATCCGTCCTTGCCGCGTCGATCATGGCGGCCGTGCCGCTGGCCGGCCTCACCGCCGCCTCGGCGCAGGAGGCGAACGCCGACGCCACCTGGAAGGCGCTGAAGCCGGACGTGTTCGGCGAGCGCCCGGTCCTCGACGCCGGCCCGCTGGTGACGCTCACCGCCCCGACGCGGGCGGAGGACGCCGCCATGGTGCCGATCGAGATTTCCGTGGCGCTTCCGCAGGACGATACCCGCACGGTTCGCAAGCTCACCCTCATCGTCGACGAAAATCCGGCGCCGGTCGCCGCGACCTTCACCTTCGGCGGCGAGCGCCGCGACCTCACCCTCGGCACCCGGCTGCGGGTCAATTCCTATTCCTATGTGCGGGCGGTGGCGGAGCTCAGCGACGGCTCGCTGCGGATGGTGCAGCGCTTCGTCAAGGCGTCGGGCGGCTGCTCGGCCCCGGCGATGAAGGACGAGGAGGCGGCGCTGAGGAATATCGGCCAGATGAAGCTGCGCGTGGTCGCGCCCGGCCTCGAGGGCGACGCCACCAAGGCCAGCCGCTTCGCCCGCATGCAGCTGATGATCCGGCACCCGAACTATTCCGGCCTGCAGATGGACCAGGTGACCCGGCTCTATATCCCGGCCGAATATGTCGACCGCATCGAGGTGAAGCAGGGCGACGAGCTCATCCTCTCCATGCAGGGCGGCATCTCGCTGAGCGAGGATCCGGCGCTGCAATTCTCCTATGAGCCGACCGGCCGCGACATCCGTGTCGATGCCGGCGACACCGACGGGCGCCGCTTCGAGAGCGAGCTAAAGCCCGCCGGGTGAGCCGGCGCGGCGCCGCCCGTGCCGGGGTCCCGATGGCCCCGTCTCAATAGAAGCAGGTGATCTCGGCCTCGGCCTGGGCCCGACGCAGGTCGGCGACGATGTCGCGGAACATGCCGGTCGCGCGGAACACCTCGGCCTGCTGTCCGGCCACCTGGCTGACGCTGAGGATGGTCTCGGCCTCGACATATTTCTCATAGGGCAGGATGGTGGCGATGGTGTCGATCGAGCAGGAGCATTTCTCCAGCGCCTGCCGGGTCTGGCCGTTCGCCGCCATGCAGCCGAACACGTAGTCGGCCCGCGCGACGGTCGGATAGTCATTGATGAAGCCGGGCGGCACGTTCGCGCTCGGCGCGGGCCGGCTCGCGCCCGCCGGGCCGGCCGCGCCGGCCTCCTGGGCGGAGGCGGCGCCGGCGGCGAGGCAGAGGCAAAGGCCGATCGCGGCCCCGGCGAGAATACGCATGGCGTTGCTCCCAGTCTCAGAGCCGCTTCCGATCCGGCGAAACCGCCGGATCGACAGGAAGGCGCTCTCGATTCAACAAGCTGGAGGATGTTCCCATCGCGCCGGAGGAGGCTCCCCCGGCAAAAGCCGTTCAACTTTGGCGGAATGTTCTCCAGCCGCCGGCCGGCGTCGTTCCGTTCCCGGCCCGACGCGGACCGGCGCGAGCCGAAGGCTCATTTCACCGCCGGCGACGCACCGCCTTCGAGCGTCAGGCTGGTCTCGATGAGATTGGCCTTGCCATCCTGCTGCGGCGTGACGACCCGGACGGCAACGAGCCCGCCCGGCACCTCGTCCGAGAACAGGAACTCGTAGCGCCGGTTGATGATCTCCACGAGCTGCTCCTTGTGCGGGTCCTTGGCGAACGGCGTCATGCTCATCTTCCAGCCGGCAAGCTGCCTGCCGCCATAGTCGACGGTGGCCGGCTCCACCGTCGCGTTGGCGAGCGCGTCGCGCAGGCGGTTGCGGATATAGTACGGGCTGCCCTTGCTGAGCTGGGTGATCTCCTTGGCCTCGCGCTCCAGCAGTACCAGCGTCAGCGGATTGCTCAGCGCCGGGAACGGACCGGCGCCCTGCTCGGCCTCGCCGCGGCGGATGTCGACCTTGGCGACCTGCCTGGAGGCGTCCTCGGGCGCCGGCACAAGGGTGAGCTGCATGGTCTCGTCGAAGCTGTCGCCGAGGTCCTTCTTCGCCGTGGTGTGGGTGTAGCTGTAGGCGAGGCGGGTGCCGTTCGGCAGCTTGGCGAGATAGGGCGTGTCGAAGAACAGCTCGATCGGTCCGGGCTCGGCGACGGCGGCGCTCACGGGCAGGATGGTGGGGCCGGCAAGGACGGGCAGGATCGCCAGAACGGCGAGGCGAGGCAGGAGGCGGCGCATGATGGGCTCCGGAAGGCGTTACGAGGCCCGGTCAGGGGTCAGGAAGCGGCGATAGTCATAGGTGTCCTGGCCCGTCGCCGCGTCGGCCTCGGCCAGCGCCAACAGATGGGCGTGCAGCGGCGACTTGTGGCAGGCGGGATCGGTGGCCGCGGCATCGCCGGCAATCGCCATCGCCTGGCAGCGGCAGCCGCCCCAGTCCACCTCCTTGCGCTCGCAGGAGCGGCACAGATCCGGCATCCAGTCGGTGCCGCGGAAGGCGTTGAAGGCGGGCGAGGATTGCCAGACCTCGGCGAGCGAATGCTCGCGCACGTTCCAGAAATCGAGATCGGGGATGGTCTCGGCGGCGTGGCAGGGCAGCACCTTGCCGGACGGCGTGACGTTCAGCGACTGCCGGCCCCAGCCGTTCATGCACGGCTTGGGATATTTGGCGTAATAGTCCGGCACCACGGCGTCGATGGTGAGCACGCCCTTCAGCCGCTCGCGCGCCTCTTCCACCACGTCGAGCGCCCGGAACACCTGGTCGCGCGTCGGCATCAGCGCCCCGCGGTTGCGCAGCGCCCAGCCGTAATATTGCGCGTGGGCGATCTCGATGCGCCGGGCGTCGAGGCGGAGCGCCAGCTCGATGAAATCGGGGATCTGGTGGATATTGGCGCGGTGGACCACCGAGTTGACGGTCAGCGGCAGGCCGAGCCGGCGGACCTCGCGGGCCACCGCCAGCTTCCGCTCATGCGCGCCCTTGAAGTTCGACACATGGTCGGTCACCTCGGCGCTCGCGCCCTGGAAGGACAGCTGCACATGGTCGATGCCGGCATCCGAGATCGCCTGCAGCCGCTCGGGCGTGACGCCGACGCCGGCGGTGATCAGGTTGGTGTAGAGCCCCACTTCGACGCAATGGCGGATCATCGCCTCCAGGTCGCGGCGGACGGTCGGCTCGCCGCCGGAGAGATGCACCTGCAAGACGCCGAGCCGCGCCGCCTCGCTGAAGACGCGCAGCCAGGTCTCGGTGTCGAGCTCGGCATTGCGTCGGTCGAGCTCGACCGGGTTGGAGCAGTAGGGGCACTGGAGCGGACAGCGATGGGTCAGCTCCGCCAGCATGCCATAGGGCACCGGCAAGGCCGGGCGGGCGAGCGCGACGAGATCCGGTTCGGGGCGGGCCACGACGTTCATGGGGCCACCTCCACCATTCCCTTCTCGGCAAGGCCCGAGAGGAAGGCATCGACATCGGCGGCGACGCGGGCGCGGTCGACCGAGAAGGCGATGATCAGGTCGTCGACGATCGCCTCGATGCTGCGCTGGCCGTCGACCCGCTGCAGGATCTCCACCGCCACCGGGTCGGGATGCAGGACCCGCTCCGGCGCCAGCAGCACCCATTGCCCGCGCGCCTCGTCATGGCGCAGCCGGACCCCGCGGGCGAGCCTCGGCACGCCGGTGGCGGGCAGTGTGGTGGCGGGAAGCGTGGTGGCGGGCTCGGCGTTCATTCAGGCCTCCTGCCTTGCTGACGCACGCTCCGGCACGAAGGCGCCGGGATAGGCCATGGCCGGGTCGACATAGGCGAAGTAGAGCGCATCGAGCTGCACCCACAGCACGTCGCACTTGAATTCGAGCGCCCGTATGGCGGCCTGCTGCTGCTCGCGCGTGCGGGCGTTGCGCTTGACGTAGTCGAGCGCGAAGTCGGCGTCGCGCGGCGCCTGCGTCAGCCGCTTGTCGAAATAGGCCAGCGTCTCCTTCGAGACGAAATCATAGTTCTTCAGCATGCCCGCGACACGCTCGCCGATGATGCCCGGCGAGAACATCTCCGTGAGCGAGGAGGCGATGGCCTCCAAGAGGCTCTTGTCGCGCACGAAATGCACATAGGCGTCGACGGCGAAGCGGGTCGCCGGCAGCAGGCCGCTGAGCGAGGTGACATAGTCGCGGTCGAGCCCCAGCCCGTCCGTCAGCTTCAGCCAGCGGGCGATGCCGCCCTCGCCTTCCCGGTCGCCGTCATGGTCGATGATGCGCTGGCGCCAGGCCCGGCGCAGCTCCGGCTCCTCCATCCGCGCCAGGATGGAGGAATCCTTCACCGGGATCATCGCCTGATAATAGTAGCGGTTGAGCGCCCAGGCCTGGATCTGGCCGAAGGCCAGCTCGCCGCCATGCAGCAGCCTGTGGAACGGGTGCAGGCTGTGATAGCGGCGCCGGCCGACGTCGCGCAGCCGCGCCTCCAGTTCCTCCGGGGTGAGCAGCGTGGTCATGATGCGGTCTCCATCCTCGCGTCCGCCGGCACGATCTCCATGCCGTCCTCGGCGATCTCCCAGCCCGCGGCCTCGGCGGCGAGCCGCTCGGCAGACCCCTCGATCAGCACGGGGTTCGTATTGTTGACATGCACGTAGACCTTGCGCCGGACGTCGATGGCCTCGAAGGCGGCGAGCGAGCCATCCTCGCCCGACATCGCCATGTGGCCCATGCGGCGGCCGGTCTTGGTGCCGACCCCGGCGAGGATCATCTCGTCGTCCCGCCACACCGTGCCGTCGAACAGCACCGCGTCGGCGCCGGCGATGCGGGCGCGGAGCGCCTCGGTCATCCGCGCGCAGCCGGGAATGAACAGGATGCGGACGACGCCGTCGCCGAGCTCGACCCCCACCGTCTGCTCGCCCTCCAGGGCGGTCGCGACCTCGCCGCGCTCCAGATAGAGGGCGACCTTGCCCGGCACGGGAAAGATCTCCGCCGTCACGCCCTCGACCAGCGCGAACGGGACGTTGAGCCCGACGCTGCGGCGCTCGACCAGGTCCTCGGCGAGGACATCGAACACCGGATTGGCGCGGAGTACGTCGTGGATGGCGGTCGTCGCGTGCAGGGCGAAAGCCTGGCTCTCGCGAAGGCTGAGCAGGCCGGCGACATGGTCGATGTCGGCATTGGTAAGCAACACGGAGGCCACCGGCGTGTGCCGGCGTCCTCCTCGCGGATGCAATGCCGGCATGGCTTGGATCTGCGAAAGTATCTCGGGCGCGCAGTTGACCAGCGCCCAATGCTCGCCGTCGGCGCTGACCGCGACGGAGGTCTGGGTCCGTCGCCGCACGCGCGGATCGCCTTCCCAGGCGAGCGCGCATACCGCGCATCGGCAGTTCCACTGCGGGAAGCCGCCGCCGGCGGCAGAGCCGAGAACCACGAGCCGCAGGCGGGACTTGCGATCGGGCATGGCGATGCCGGGGACGCGCGTCCCGCCTCCGGGCGTCAGAAATCGGCCGGCATATAGGCGTTGACTTCCATGCCGACGCAAACTTCGACGATACGAGGAGTCGTCCAGGTCATTTCGGTGTCCTCCAGGTTAAATTGCCTCTCTACGCGCTTCTAAGAAGTTCATAAGAGGCTTTTGAGAAGTTCGTAAGAAACATTCGCCACCACTCTTCGTGACGACGACAATATTAGTTTGATCACTCCGACGCTCAAGTCAAGAACAAGTCCAGAATTATTGTCGGTCGACCATATGCCAGAACTATTGCAGTGCAGCACATTTTAGCCCCGCACCGGAACGTGATCAGTCGGGATTGGGCTCGAACATGAAGCCGCGGCCGCGCACCGTGACGATGAGGTGCTCGCCGCCGGCCAGCACCTCGGCGAGCTTGTGCCTGATATAGCCGACATAGACGTCGACGACGTTGAGCGAGGCGCCGCCATGGCCGGCCCATAGCGCCGCGAAGATGTCGGCGCGGGCGAGCGGCTCGCCGGCGTGGCGCATGAGCAGGGCGAGCAGCTCCACCTCGCGCTCGGTCAGCCGCACGCGGGTGTCGCCCGCCTGCGCCTGGCGCAGGTGGAGATCGAGCGTGAGCGGCCCCGCGGTCAATACCCGCGGCTCCTCCTCGCCGCCGCTGCGGCGCATGGCCTGCACCTTCACGCGGGCGAGCAGCTCCTCGAAGGCGAAAGGCTTGACGATGTAGTCGTCGGCGCCGGCGAGAAGCCCCTCGGTGCGCTCGTTCACGCTGGAACGGGCGGAGAGCATGATGATCGGCGCGGTCTGGCCAGCCGTCCGCAGCGCCTTGCACACCTCGATGCCCGAGCGCCCCGGCAGCATCACGTCGAGGATGATCGCCTCCAACGCCTTGCCGCCCGCCGCCTTCAGCGCCTGGTCGCCGTCGCCCAGCAGCTCGACCTGATAGCCCTCCGAGGCGAAGCCGCGCCGCAGCAGGGAGCCGATATCGACATCGTCCTCGACGATCAGGATGGTCATCATGCGGGCTCCAGCGTGACATGCGGCAGAGAGGCGGGCAGTCGGATCGCGACGCAGGTGCCGGCGGCCTCGCGATCGGCGGCAGCCGGCGAGAGCGGCGGGGCGACCGGCGGCGGGAGCGGTGCCGATGCCTCCTGCTGCACGGACGCGTCGTCCGTGCTCTCGATCGCGATCGAGCCGCCATGCCGCTCGACGACCCATTTCGCAAGTGCGAGACCGATGCCGAAACCGCTCCCCTCCCCATTACCCCGCGCGCCGCGCCAGAAGCGTTCGAAGACGTGCGGCAGCTCGTCGCGGGGAATGCCCTCGCCGTGGTCGCGCACCCGCAGGACGATTTCGGTCCCCTCCAGCGCCGCCGCGAGTCGGATCCGCCCGCCGGCGGGCGAGTGCCGCACGGCATTGGCGACCAGCCCCTCGACCACCTGGCGGAGCCATTCGCGGTCGGCCTCGACGGCCAGCCCCTCGGCCGGGTCGCTCTCCAGCGTCAGCCGGCGGGCGGCGGCGAGCGGCCGCATGCTCTCCTCCACCTCGGCGAACAGGCCGGCGACCGGCACCAGCGTGCGCTCGAGCTCGATCTGCCCGGTCTCGGAGCGGGCGATGCGCAGCAGGTCCTCGACCCGCCGGTGCAGCCGGCGCGCGCGGGCCTGGATCACCAATAGGGAGGAGCGCAGGTCGTCGGGCCGGGGCGCCGCCTGGCGCAGCGTCACCTCGGCCTCGCCCAGGATGACGGTGAGCGGCGTGCGCAATTCATGGCTCACATCGGTGAAGAAGCGGCGGCGGGCCAGGTCGACGTCCTCCAGCCGCTGGTTGGCCCCGCGCAGCTCGGCGGTGCGCGCGTCGACGATCTCCTGCAGCCGCTGCTGGTCGGCGACAAGGCGCGCCTCGCGGCGGGCGAGCTGCATCGCCATGCGGTTGAACCGCGCCATGGCGAGGCTGAGCTCGTCATGGCCGGTCACCGTCACCCGCGTGTCGGTGCGGCCGCGCGCGATGTCGGAGGCCGCGGCCGCCACATCGGCCACGCGCCGGATCAGCGAGCGGCCGAGCCGGTGGTAGAGCAGCGCCGCCAGCAGCAGCGCGAGCACCACGCCGGCAATGCCCCAGCGCAGGGTGCGGGCGCGCAGATCGCGCACCGCCTCCTGCGCGGCCTGGGCGCTGGCGCGCTCCTCCTCGATCGCCTGGCCGAGCGGCGCGCCGAAACCGGCGGCGAAGACGTCGAGCGCGACGCGCACCCCGGTCGCGCGCTGCGGCGCGATCATCGCCGCCTTCACCCGCTGGTCGAGGATTTCGAACTGCGCCCGCAGCCGGGCGATGGTCCGGCTGCGGGCCGCCATCAGGGTGCGCTGCTCCTCGCCCGACAGCCGGGCCACGTCCTCGCCGAGCGTCGTCTCGAAGCGGCGGAACGCCTCGCGCGCCCGGTCGCCGGCGGCGGGCAGGCTGCCGAGCCCCTCCGGCGCCTGGGAGGCCTGCAGCGCCACCAGGGCGTAGTCGCCGATGCGGCCGGAAAGGCCGGAGAGCAGTTCAAGCCGGGTCTGGGCCGAAGCCAGCCGGTCGACCTCGCCATTGACGAGGCCCAGCACCGTCACCAGCGAGGCGGCGGAGGCGGCGGTCACCAGCACCGCGACCGCGAGCAGCAGCGCCATGCGCCCGCGCAGCGAAGACATCGGCCCGCGCAGCGAAGACGCGTGTCCGCTCAGCGAGGACGTCAGTCCGCGCAGCGAAGGCATGCGTGTCCGAAGCGACGAAAAGGATACGCGCAGCATGCAGGCGGCTTCCCGGATTCACGCCTTTTTTCGCGAAGAGACACGATGATTTCATGTCCGGCGAGGCAGCGCACGCTGCGGCGCAGCACGCGCCCGGCGCGGGTTTGCGACACCGGCGCCGGGTCTTTACCTCGCGCTTTCCGGGTTGGGCGCGTCAGCCCTGCACCGCCTTCTTGCCGTCGCTCACGAAGTCGAGGCACTCGTCATATTCCTTCTCGCCCAGCTCGCGCTCGGCGCCCTTGAGTGCCTTGTTGATCTTGTCCAGCGTGGTTTTGGGCGGGTTCTTGGCGGCCTCGGCCTTGAGCAGCGCGATGCCGGCCGCGCAGTCCTTGGCCTCGTCGGCCACCGCCGCGACCGTCAGGCCGAGGCCGAGCGCCACCGTCAGCAAGGCGCCGGATGTGGCGCTGCGTGCGAATCTTCCCATGATGTCCTCCCCGATTGCCGGTCGTCTGCGCCGGCTTGCGTCATGCGTGCGGAATTTGCGCGGGCGCGGCTATTTCACCGTCAGGGTGCCGTGCATGCCCTTGTCCTTGAGGCCGTCGATCCACCATTCGAAGGTGCCGGTGCGGATCGGCACGAATTCGAGCGCGATGGTGCCCGCATCGTCGAACTCGATGTGATGCGGTGCGCCATAAGGATGTATTTCGAGGTGATTGATGACGATCTGGTTCATCCAGATCATGCGGAAGAATTCCGGCGCCATGAACTTGTATTCCTTGCCGCCGTTCGACGTCACGTTGAGCCGGTAGGACTTGCCGCCCTCCATGGTGATGTCCTTCACGGAGACGGTGAAGTCGTTGCCGCTGGTGTCGCCGAGCACGATCTCCGGCAGGTCCTGCCGGCCCTTCGCCAGATCTCCGGCCAGCGCGCCGGAGCCGGCCGGCAGCCATGCGGCGGCGCCCCCGAGCAAGGCGGCGAGAATCAAGCCCGCGCAGAGGCGGCGGCCATGCCCGTCCCTCATAGGTTCCTCCTGACGTTGTTGTTCCTTGGCATCGGGGCGCCGGCCCGCCGTGCAAGGCGGGGACGATCCGAGCCGGGACATTTCCCGCCGGAGAGCCTATGAGCGGCTGTTCTTCCTGTCTAGAACATTGATTCTTATGAATATTTTATGATTTTGCCGGGCAGCGCCCGCGACCTGGCAGCGCCCGCAGCCCGGCGGCGGCGCGCCGCCGCCGGCCGGCGCGCATGGCACCGACCGACGGCAGCAGGCGGCGCAGAACCTCAGATGTCCTTGCCGGCGGCGCCCGGACGACCGCAGCGCCACTTGGTCACGTGCCATTTGGGATGGCTTTCCGACCATTCGGCAATCACGGGCTGGGCGCCCATCATGCACTGGGTAGGGAGAGACACCTGCTCGATGTTCAAGGACAACGCTTCTTCCTTGCACACGCCGGGCGAGGCAATCAGGCAGATAGACAGTATGAGCTCCATAGCTGGCCTCTTTGAGTGTGGACTGGCTACCTGAGCGTTCCCCCTTAGACGCCACGTAAGACAGCAAGCCTCGTGCCAGATACGCAGGACGGGCGCGTTCGTATTATATCCGCGCACGGATTTTCGTGCTCCCGCGCGTCCTCGGCCGCGCCGCGCCGGCATCGGCCGCGGAAAGGCGTGGCGGAACGCCGCGCGGCACGGCTCCGGCGGCACCGGTCAAGGATTGGGCGCGGCCCCGCCGACGCTGATTAAAGCCTGACCAGCGCCGCGAGGCGCGGCCGAGTGTCGCGAGCGGCCGCCCTCCCCGCCCGGCCGTGGCGGGACGCCGCCGGAAACCGGCGCAAAAGCAGCGATTCCAACGAAGATTCCCTTGCAGGAAGTCGAGAAGCGGCACTAGTCTCTCGACCGTGACGTGTCTGGTCGCGCTATCGGGCCAACCGGTTTGGTGTTTCAAACGCTGCAACAAAGATAGCCGGGACATCGGAGAGGGGCGCCCCGTCCCTCTCATGAGCAACCCCGATTTGGGAGGAATTAGATGGCCAAGATCAACAAGGTGATGATCGGTGAATCGCTGGTCGGCGATGGCAACGAAGTCGCTCATATCGACCTCATCATCGGCCCGCGCGGCAGCGCGGCGGAAAGTGCCTTCGTCAACGCCCTGACCAACAACAAGGACGGCTTCACCTCGCTGCTCGCGGTGGTGACCCCGAACCTGCTCGCCAAGCCCAACACCATCCTGTTCAACAAAGTGACCATCAAGGACGCCCGCCAGGCCGTCCAGATGTTCGGCCCGGCCCAGTATGCCGTCGCCAAGGCGGTCGTCGACAGCGTCGCCGACGGCACCATTCCCGAGGACGAGGCCGACGACCTGTTCATCTCGGTCGGCGTGTTCATCCACTGGGAAGCGGCCGACGACGCCAAGATCCAGCAGTTCAACTACGAGGCGACCAAGGAAGCCCTCAAGCGCGCCATCACCGGCGAGCCGAAGGTCAAGGACGTCGTCGCGCAGGTCGCCACCGCCAAGCATCCCTTCGCGGCTTAGATCGGAAGCAACCCTGAGCAGATAATCCCCCCGCCCGCGGTTCCTCTGCCGAAGGGCCTGCTCCAGCGGTTGGCGGCGATATTCCTCGATAAGTGAGGGAGTGGCGCGCCACTCCCGATGCTTGCGCAAGCTGAAGCGGCGCTGCCGCCTTCAGGACCGCCGACTCCCCGAGATCCGAGGCCCCCAGGCCTCGGATCTTTTTCATGAGGGGCCCGGCCGCACGCCTCGCATCTTTATTCATGGGGAGAGAGCCCGGCGGGTCAGCCGACCACGGCCCGGCGCAGTTCCTCGACGGCGGCGGCCGAGCGCCGCTCGATCGGGCCCAGCCCCACCGCGACATCGGCGACGATCCGGGCCGGCGCGCCGTCGAGCCGCACGATCCGGCTGCCCAGCTCGACCGCTTCCCGGCTGTCATGGGTGACGAACATGACGGTGGTCGGCCGGCGCTCCAGCAGCCGCCGCAACAGGTCGCGCAGCCGCGCCGCACCCGCCTCGTCGAGCGAGACGAAGGGCTCGTCCATCAGCAGCACCTCCGGCTCGATGGCGAAGGCGCGCGCCAGGGCCACCCGCCGCTGCTGGCCGAGCGACAGGCGCTCGGGATAGGCCAGCGCCTGCTCCTCCAGCCCGACCTCCCGCAGCATGGCCAGCGCCGTCCCCGCCGCCGCCTCGTCGCGCCCCAGCGGCAGCGCGACATTGTCGAGCACGGTGCGCCACGGCAGCAGCCGCGGGTTCTGGAACGCATAGGCGAGGCGGGGGCCATGTGGCGAGGCCGGCGAGGCTTTCGCCGGTTCGAAGGAGATCGTGCCGGCGAAATCGCGGTCGAGGCCGGCGACCATGTTGAGCAGCGTCGTCTTGCCGAGCCCGGACGGCGCGAGCAGCACGACGAAGGAGAACGGCGCCACGTCGAGCCGGAAATCCTCATAGATGAGCCGCGACGGCGCGCCGGCGGCCGCCGGGAAACGCTTCTCCCTGATGTCGATGCAGATGCCCGTCACCGGCGCCACCGGTTGGCGTGGCGCTCCCAGGGCTGGAGCAGGACCAGCTCGATCAGCTGCACGACAAGGGTGAAGGCCAGCGCATAGGCCAGCACCATGGCGACGTCGAACAGCTGGAACGCCGTCTGCAGCTCGAAGCCGACGCCGTTCGAGCGGCCGAGCAGCTCGACCACCAGCACGATCTTCCAGGTGAGCGCGAGGCCGGAGCGGGCGGCAGCGGCGAAGAAGGGCGCGAGCTGCGGCAGTACCACATGGCGCAGCGTGCGCGCCCGCCCGAAGCGGTAGACCAGCGCCATCTCGTCGAGCTCGCGCGACAGCGCGACGGTTCCCTCGCGCAGCATCACCGCCACGTTGGGGATCTTGTTGATGGCCACCGCGGTGATCGCCGCCGCCTCGGTGAGGCCGAACCAGACATAGCAGAGGATGATGATGACCAGCGCCGGCAGGTTCAGCAGCACGATGAGCCACGGGCCGAACACCCGGTCGAGCGCCTTCGAGCGGCCGAGCGCGATGCCGATGCCGGCGCCCACCACCATGGCGACGAGGAAGCTCGCGGCCACCCGGCCGAGGGTGATGAGGATGTTGCGCGGCAAGGCGCCGTCGGCGGAAGCGCGCAGCATCGCCTCCGCGACCCGCGCCGGGCCGGGCAGCAGCGGCGATGCCACCAGCATCGACGCCGCCTGCCAGGCGAGCGCGAGCAGCAGCAGCGACATGAGCGTCGTCGCCACGCGCGGCAGGGTCGCCATCCCGGCCCCCTGCCTCCGCGCGGGATCAGCCGCCGCGGTACCGCTGCGCACGAAGGCCATGGCGTCAGCCCCTGGACGGCGCGAACAGGCCGGCATCGAAGCCGGGCTTCGGCCCGACCAGCTCGGCGCCGCCGATCCGCGCCAGCACCTCGTAGAGCTTGGCGCAGGCGGCGACGCCGGCCGCGTCGAAGCTGCCGGGAATGCCGGCCCGGAAATAGTCCCGCAGCTTGCCGAACTCCGCCTCGTCCGCCGCCTGCATCAGCGGCCGAAGCCGCTCCCACGCGGCATCGGAGGTCGCGAGCACGCGGTTGGCGGCCGCAGCGGCGCGGAAGAAGGCGTCGAGCTGGGCGCCCTTCGCCTGCGCCACGCGCTCGCGCCAGACGAAGCCGACCAGCGGCGGCGGCGGCGCGATGCCGAGCCCGGCGACCACATCGCGCATGTCGAGCAGCCGCGAGAAGCCCTGCGCGTCGAGCCGGGCGGCGAAGGGCCAGAAGGTGAGCGCCGCATCGACCCGGCCGAGGGCGAGCTGCTGGGTGATCAGCGGCGGCGCGCCATAGACCGGCTCGGCGTCGCTGACGAGATCGAGCCCCGCCTTCTCCTGCGCATAGGCGCGCAGCAGCAGCCAGCTCTTGTCCAGCGCCCCGCCGGCGACGCCCAGCCGGCGCCCCTTGAGGTCGGCGATGCCGCGCACCGGCCCGTTCGAGGCCACCATCAACGCGCCCAGCGCATTGGAGAACGGCGCGAAGCGGAAATCCTCCCCGTCCTGCCGGCGGCGCATCGCCCACAGCCAGTCGCTGACGATCAGGTCGACATCGCCCGCCTGCAGCGCGACCGTGGTCGCCTGCCCGCCGGCAAAGTCGACGGTCTGCATGTCCAGGCCCTCGCGCGCGGCAAGCCCCTCGGCGCGGATCGTCTCGGTGAGCCAGTTGAGGGTGCCGAATTTCAGCGAGCCGATCCGCAGCGGTTCCGCAGCTGCCGCGCAAACGCCGCTCGGCGCCAGCGCCAGCAGCAGCGGCGCCGCCAGCACGCTACGGCGGCTCGGCCGGATGTCGCTCATGATGTGGTCCCGGCCCTTCATGGCGCCGCCTTTCCGGTGAGCGGCGGATCCAGCAGGCGGTTGCGCACGAGATAGGAAATGCCGCGCTGCCAGCTCTCGTCGGTGTTGTTGCGGATATCGGCGCTGCCGGCGCGCAGCACCTTGCCGGTCTCGACGTCGCGCAGCTGGAAGTTGATGTTGAGGATGAGGTCCGACACTTTCTGCACCAGCCCGATCACCTCGATATCGGCGCCGAGCGCGCGGGCGATCGGCAGCTCGCAGCTGTTGCAGTTGCGGAACGGCGTCGCCTCCTCGATCCGCGCCCGCTCCGGCGCGAGGTCGACGACATCGTAGCCGGCGGAGGCGAGGCTCCGGCGCAGGTCGAGGGTGATGAGGTCGAGCCGGTGCAGTTCCTCCGGCCGCACGCCGCCGGCCTGGCCGCTGGTGTCGAGCAGCTCGAACGCGAACACCGCCACCCGCGTCGCCGCGCCGGCAGCCGCCGCCCCCAGGAGCCAGAGCCCCGCGGCGAGCGCGGCCAGCCGTGCCGGCGCAACGGCCGACCCGCGGTGACGTCGTCCGGCGGCACGCGGCGGTGGACGGATCATGGGGCGGGCTCCGGTTCGGCGCTGTCTCATCGGCAGCGGATCATATCCCGGCGCCGGTGGGCGGCAAGACATCCCCTTCACATTTACGACAGATCGGCATTGAAATCCCCGATATACGATGAGAAAAGTCGGCGCTTATTAATTTCTTATGGAGCTTTAACTGTTGAAGACTTCAATTCGTTTGTTAGTCTTCTTTCCCAGATAACAAAAGGTCGGGCGCATCGACGCAGGGCCGGAATAATACGGGACGGACGCTCATGAGACGGATGGCCTGTGCCGCGACGGCCGCAGCCGTGCTGGCAATGGTCGGCATGCTGCTGCCCGCCGTGCTGCTGCCCGCCATGGCGCAGCAGAAATCCGCGCAGGAAGAGGCCCCCGCCCCGGTCGCGCCGAAGCCGGCATCGCCGGCCGCCGCCGCGCAGACCTTCCGCATCGGCCTCGTGCGCCAGATCCCGCCGCAGCCGCCATGGGTGGCGCCGCTGACCGCCCCGCCCGAGGATCTCGGCGTCGCCGGCGCCGAGCTCGGCCTGCGCGACGCGCTGGCCTCCGGCCGCTTCCTCAAGCTCGACTACAGGCTCGAAACCGAGATCGTGCCGACCGACGGCGATCCCCTGCCCGCGGCGCAGAAGCTCGCCGAGGCCGGCAACAGCTACATCCTGCTCGACGTCCCGGCCGAACAGCTGCTGCGGATCGCCGATGCGCTGAAGGACAGGGATGTGCTGATCATCAATGTCGGCGCCCCCGACGACCGGCTGCGCCAGGCCGACTGCCGCGCCAACGTGTTCCACGTCGCGCCGAACCGGGCCATGCTCACCGACGCGCTGGCGCAGTTCCTGATGAGCAAGCGCTGGCGCAACTGGTTCCTGATGATCGGCCGCACCGAGGGCGACGGGCTCTATGCCGAGGCGGTGCGCAACTCGGCGAAGAAATTCGGCGCGAAGATCGTCGCCGAGAAGGTCTGGGACTACGGCCCGGACGCCCGCGCCACCGCGCAATCGGAAGTCCCCCGCGCCACCCAGGTCGGCGAGTACGACATCCTCGTCGTCGCCGACGAGCTCGGCGAGTTCGGCGAGATCCTGCCCTACAACACCTGGCTCGCCCGGCCGATCGCCGGGACCCAGGGGCTGATGCCGCTCTCCTGGCATCCCACCATGGAGAACTGGGGCGCCTCGCAGCTGCAGAGCCGCTTCTTCAAGCAGAACAGGCGCATGATGCAGACGCTCGACTTCCAGACGTGGGAGGGGGTGTTCGCCATCGCCTCCGCCGGCATGAAGACCCGCTCCAGCGACGTGAAGGCGGTGCGCGCGCAGCTGCTCTCGCCGGAATACGACCTGCCGGTGTTCAAGGGCGTCGCCGCCAGTTTCCGCGACTGGGACCACCAGCTGCGCCAGCCGATCCTGCTCACCCACGCCACCAACACCGTCACGCTGTCGCCGCAGCAGGGCTACCTGCACCAGCGCACGCCGCTCGACACGATGGGCTTCGACAAGCCGGAGAGCCGCTGCACGTTCAAGTGACGGCATACCCCGCCCGCGCCCGACCGGCGAACCGACAAACCAGGAGGAGGAAACGATGACACGCCGTATCTTGCTGAGCGCCGGCCTCGCCGCGGTGGCGGGCCTGCTGGCAATGGGGGAGACCCGGCCGGCGCAGGCGCAGGTCCGCGCCTTCGTCTCGAACGAGCGCGACCATACGGTGAGCGTCGTCGACCTCGACAGCCTGAAGCTGGTGGAGACCATCAAGACCGGCCGCCGCCCGCGCGGCATCACCGCCAGCCCGGACGGCAAGCTCATCTATCTCTGCGCCTCCGACGACAACCGCGTCGAGGTCTATGATTCCAGCACCTACAAGCTGGTGAAGACGCTGCGCTCGGGCCCGGACCCGGAGCTGTTCGTGCTCGCCCCCTCCGGCAATCCGCTCTACGTCGCCAATGAGGACGACAACATGGTCACGGCGGTGAACGTCGAGAACAACGAGCTGGTGGCGGAGATCCCGGTCGGGGTGGAGCCGGAGGGCATGGGCATCAGCCCGGACGGGAAATACCTCGTCAACACCTCCGAGACCACCAACATGGCCCATGTCATCGACACCGCGACCAACGAGGTGATCGAGAACATCCTGGTCGATTCCCGCCCGCGCTACGCCCAGTTCAACCATGACGGCACGCAGCTCTGGGTGTCGGCGGAGGTGGGCGGCACGGTCGCGGTGATCGACCCCAGGGATGGCTGGAAGATCGTCAAGAAGATCGGCTTCAAGATCCCCGGCGTGAACAATGATTCCATCCAGCCGGTCGGCGTGCGCATCACCAAGGACGGCTCCAAGGCCTTCGTCGCGCTCGGGCCCGCCAACCGGGTCGCCGTCGTCGACACCAAGACGCTGGAGGTGGAAAAATACCTGCTGGTCGGCCAGCGCGTCTGGCAGCTCGCCTTCACGCCGGACGAGAAGCTGCTCATCTCCACCAACGGCAATTCCAACGACATTTCCATCATCGACGTCGCGAGCGAGAAGGTGAGCAAGTCGGTCGCGGTCGGGCGCTCGCCCTGGGGCGTGGTGGTGGTGCCGTGAGGCGGCGACGGCAGTCGTGGGACCGGATCGGATCCATCCGAATGCCTACCCCCGGAGCATCGTCATCCTGAGGTGCGAGCGCAGCGAGCCTCGAAGGATGCTCGCCTCGCGCAGCCGGATGCGTGTCCTGCGAGGCCCGGCCTTCGGCCGGGCACCTCAGGATGACGTTGATCCCGGAATCGAGGCTTTCGAAATGGTTCCAGGCGATCTCCTCGCGACCTCGGCCCTTGGCCGTCCTATCCTCCCCATCCCCGGCCCGACGCCGGGGATGCTAGTCTAGCGCCACGCACCCTTCCTCGACGGAATGCCGGATGCCGACCGACCTCACCACCATCGCCCCGCGAGAGACGCCCGCCGCCGGGGCGCCGCCCGCGCTCGCCGTCGCCGGCGTCACCCATCTCTTCGGTGCGCGCAAGGCGCTCGACGATGTCAGCCTCGACGTGCCGCGCGGCAGCTTCACCGCGCTGCTCGGGCCGAACGGCGCCGGCAAGACCACGCTGTTCTCGCTCATCACCCGGCTCTACGACAACCGGACGGGATCGATCCGGGTGCTCGGCCACGACGTGCGCCGCGAGCCGGCCGCCGCGCTCTCGCGGCTCGGCGTGGTGTTCCAGGCCCGCACGCTCGACCTCGACCTCACGGTGACGCAGAACCTCCTCTATCACGCGACGCTGCACGGCATCGGCTTTCGCCGGGGCAAGGCGCGCGCGCTGGAGGCGCTCGGCAGCGTCGGCCTCGCGGACCGGGCGGGCGACAAGGTGCGCCAGCTCTCCGGCGGCCAGATGCGCCGCGTCGAGATCGCCCGCGCGCTGATGCACCGGCCGGACCTGCTGCTGCTCGACGAGCCGACGGTGGGCCTCGATATCGGGTCGCGCGCCGCCCTCGTCGCCGAGGTGCGCCGGCTGGTCGTCCGCGAGGGCATCGGCGTGCTCTGGGCCACCCACATCATCGAGGAGATCGAGCCCGGCGACCGCATCGTCGTGCTGCATCGCGGCCGGGTGCGGGCGCAGGGGTCCTGCGGGGAGGTGCTCGCACAAACCGCCGCCGCCGACATCTCGCACGCCTTCCTGAAGCTGACGGCGGCGGATGGCGGCATGGAAGGTGCGGGATGACGAGAAACAACGGTCCGCTCGGTCATCGCCCTTCCCTGCTCCCCCGCCCCCACGGGGAGAGGGTCGCGGCGCGGGGGAATGCGGCGGCCGCCTCGGGTACGGGGAGAGGCGACGCCATGGCGGGGAAGGCCCGATGACCGATACGCCCGCCCCGTCCCGGCTGAAGCTGTCCGGCTACGCGATCTGCATGGCCGGCATATGCTGGCGCGAGGCGCTGCGCTTCGTGAACCAGCGCGGCCGCTTCCTCTCCGCCCTGGTGCGTCCGCTGGTATGGCTGTTCATCTTCGCCGCCGGCTTCCGCTCGGTGCTCGGCGTGTCGATCATCCCGCCTTACGAGACCTATATCCTCTACGAGGTCTATGTGGCGCCGGGGCTGGTGGCGATGATCCAGCTGTTCAACGGGCTGCAATCCTCGCTGTCCATGGTCTATGACCGCGAGGTCGGGGCGATGCGGATCCTGCTGGTGAGCCCGTATCCGCGCTGGTTCCTGCTGGTCTCCAAGCTGGTCGCCGGCATCGGGGTGTCGCTGCTCCAGGCCTATGCCTTCCTCGCCATCGCCTGGTTCTGGGAGGTGGAGCCCCCGCCCATCGGCTATCTCACGGTGCTGCCGGCGCTCATCCTGTCGGGGCTGATGCTGGGCGCGATGGGGCTGTTGATGTCGTCGCTGTTCCGGCAGCTGGAGAACTTCGCCAGCGTGATGAACTTCGTCATCTTCCCGATGTTCTTCACCTCCTCGGCGCTCTACCCGCTGTGGAAGGTGCAGGAGAGCAGCCTGCCGCTCTATTACATCTGCCTGTTCAATCCCTTCACCTATGCGGTGGAACTGATCCGCTTCGCGCTCTACGTCCAGTTCGACGCCTTCTCGGCGATGGTGGTGGCGGGCTGCGCGGCGGCATTCCTCATCGCCGCGATCATCGCCTATGATCCATCCGCCGGACTGATGGCCCGCCGCGGCGGGCCGGAGGCGGCCAAATGAAAACAACGCCCCGGGAGACGCCCATGGACTCCTCCAAGACCCACATACCCACCACGAACGTACCCACCACGAACGCACCCGCCACGAAGGCCCCCGCGATGCATTCGCCGCGCGCGGCTCTCCTCGCCGCCGCGCTCCTCCTCGCCGCCACGGCGGCGGAGGCCGCCGGCCCGGCGGGAAGCCTGTGGCCCTGCATCCAGCCGCGGGTGGAAAGCCTCGCCGCGGCGCAGATGTGGGACGGCCCGCCCATTGACGGGCTCGCCTGGCGCGACGATTCGGGCGTCGCCGATCTGGTGCCGGTGCTGGCTGCCCGGCGCACCCCGATCGAGGACGCCACCACGCATATCGACGATTTCGCCCGGCAGGCCGGCGCCGACAAGAACAAGAGGCTGACGCTGCTGTTCGCCGGCGTGTTCGACCAGATCAACGGCCTGCGCGCGCGCATCCTCACCGGCATCGAGCGCTATTCGAAGCACCAGATCGACCTCTCCACCCGCATCAAGGACGAGAGCCTGCAATTCGCCCGGCTCAAGAAGGCCGCCTCCACCGACGAGGAGAAGGCCAGGGCGGCGGACGCCGAGAAGCAGCTTCTGTGGGACACGCGGATCTACGACACAAGGACCCAGGCGGTGACGGCGGTGTGCGAGAGCCCGGTCATTCTGGAGCAGCGCGCCTTCGCGCTGGCGCGGGCGATCCGGGCGCAGATGGACTGAAGGATCTCCGGGGAACCGGCGCCGCTATTCCAGCGGCGTCGCCTTTTCCAGCGGCAGGCCGGAACTGGCCCAGCCGTCGCTACCCTGCGGATACCAGGCGACATGGGCGGAGCCGTATTCCATCGCCCGCTTGGCGGCGTTCCACGACATCCAGCAATCGGTGAGGCAGTAGAACACCAGCAGCGACTCGCGCCGCCCGGCGGTGAGCTGGTCGAGGCTGCGGCGGAAATAGAGGTCCATCGGCTCGCTCAGGGAGCCGTAGCCGACATTGGGCAGCCAGACGCTGCCGGGCAGGTGATCGCGCGGCTTGTCGCGCCAGACGGTGCCGGGAGCGAGATTTGCCGGCTTCACGTCGCGCGGCAGCACGTCGACGAAGATCGCCGCCTTCGCCCGCCACAGCCGCTCCGCCTCCGCCGTGTCGATCACGCGCGCGCCCTTCAGCGTCGCCGGTGTCGGCGCGCGGAAACTGTCCATGCGGTAGCCGTCCGGCTCGGGAACTCCCCCCTGGCCGGGCGCCCCCTGCCCGGCCGATTGCGCGGGTGGCGGCGCCGGCTCCCGGACCGGGCTTTGCGCCTCGCTCGGCGTGAGGGCGAGCAGCAGCATGGCGAGCGCCGCCATGCCCAGCCAGGCGAGCGGCACCAGCGGCGAGCGGGGAAGCATCCCGCCGGGAAGGCGCGAACCGGACGAGGCCGGCGCCCGGCGGGAGGGGGTGGGGCCGGACGGGGTGGGACGCGAGGGCGCGGGACGGAATGGCGGCCGGCGTATCGGCGCGGCGCCGGCCAAGGCCCGGAGCCCTCGCCCGAACGCCGCGAGGGCGTTCATTTGCCGGCCTCGATCGGCTGGTTGCGCTCATCCAGCAGCGGCACGCCGTATTCCATCAGGATGCGGTCGATCTCCGGCTGCGCGCCGGCGATGAACTCGTTGAGCTGGTGCTTCCAGTTCAGCTCGCCGGGGCGGATGCCGAAGGTGATGCGGTAGACCATGGCGGGATCGCCGCGCTCCTTGGTGAGCGGCACCACCGCCAGCGGCGCCTCGGAGCGGCGGGCGTAATAGCCGCCGATCGGCCCCCAGAGGATGCCGGCGTCGATGGTGCCGGCATTGATGTCGGCGATCATCTGCTCGGCCGGGTTGTCGTAGCGCCGGTCGACCATCAGCGAATAGGGCCGGGCAAAGCCCATCAGCCCGTTGCGCTGCAGGAGGTCGCCCGGCGGCGTGCCGGCCACGACGCCGATATGCTGGCCCTTCAGGCGCGGATCGGCAAGCGTGTCCACCCCGTCGAGCGGGCCGTCCTTGCGGGTGACCAGCACCCAGGCGGACTTGTAGTAGGGATTGGTGTTCAGCACCGGATCGCCGCCGGCGACATAGCCCATGACGATGTCGCAGCGCTTGGCGCCGAGCGTCATCCGGTAGAAGCCGGTGGCCTGCGGGAACCAGGTGTAATCGAGCGCGAGGCCGAGCTTGCCGGCGAGCAGCTCGGCGATCTTGTTCTCGAATCCCTCGCCCTTCTCGTCGGTGAACGGCATGTTCGCGGGATCGGCGCATACCCTCAGCGTCGAGCGGTCGACGAGGTCGGAGACCTGCGCCCGCGCCGGCCCGGCGCTGGCAAGCACGGCCGCTGCGAGCAGCAGGCCGGCCGACGCGGCTGCGCCGGCCACGCGGCCTATCCGGCGAGCGCCGCTGCGGAGGGCGCGCGCGCCCGCCCGGTCATTTCCGGCCGAAGCACTGGTTCTCATTGTCGGCATACGCCTTCGTCTTGTCCTCGCGCTTGCTCGGGCGCGTGCGGTCGAGCGCCCCGTCGGCGCGGGCCTTGAGGTAGACATAGAGGTCGTCGAGATAGCACATGACGTTGAGGTTCTCGCCGAAGGCCGGCATCACCTGGTCCGCCGTGCCATGGCCGACATTGCGCTTGCCGTTCACCACGATCTCGGTGAACTGCTCGTAGGTCATGGTCTTGAGGGAATTGGCGAGCGCCGGCGCGTAGCTCGATCCCATGCCGTCCGGGCCGTGGCAGACATGGCACTCGGCATGGTAGCGGCGATACCCGGAATAAGTGTACCAGTCCATCGTGCCGTCCGGCCCGATGTGATAGGTCGGGTTGCCATCCGGCAGGGTGTACTTGCCGAGATCGTCCTTGCTGGCCTGCTCCCCGCCAGCGGCGGGCGCCGGGGAAGCGGCGGCGGCGGGCGGCGTGGCCGGCTGCTGGGCGCGGGCCTCGCCGGTCGGCAGGGCGATACACAGGACCGCAAGGGTCATGACGGCGAGGCTCAATACCATCGCAGCGATGGCCGGCAGGGCGGACGGCACGAGTCCGGCGAGGCGCGGGCGCGCCGGGCTGGAGATCGACCGTCCGGAAGCGGAATTCGTCATGGAGTCACTCCCGGAGGCACCAGGCCAGAATTGAGGGTCGGAATGCACCGTGATGGCGAACGGTAGCCGGCACACGACCTGGAATATTTCTAAGAATCTCATAAGGAACGATCGCCCGAGACGCCGGGGCCTGGCCCACCGCATCGGCGATGGCCAGGCCCCTTCGTCGTCAGTCGGGGGAGGCGCCATCCCCGAGGGGATGGCGATTTCCGTCAGTTGGGAAGGCTGAAGACAGTGAGCTGGCCACCGAGATTGGTGTAGCTGCTGAGCGCGGCGTAACCGCCCACGGCCCCCAAGCCGGCATTCGGATCGGTCAGGCCGGCCGCAAGGCCGATACCCGCCCAGCCGCCGACACCCGAGAGGACGGCGACGTACTGCTTGCCGCCATGCTCATAGGTGGTGACGTTGCCGATGATGCCCGACGGGGTCTTGAACTTGTACAGTTCCTTGCCCGTCTTGGAGTCGACCGCCTTCAGGTAGCCTTCGAGCGTGCCGTAGAAGACCACGTCGCCGGCGGTGGCGAGCGCACCCGACCACACCGAGAACGGCTCCTTCACCGACCACACGATCTTGCCCTTGGTGTTGTCCCAGGCGACGAAGTTGCCCATGCCGCCATGGCTGTTCGGGGCCGGATACATCGACAGGGTCGCACCGACATAGGGCTGGCCCGCGGTATAGCTGACGCGGAACGGCTCGTAGTCCATGCAGACGTGGTTGGTCGGCACGTAGAAGAGGTTCGTCTTGGGCGAGAAGGCCGCCGGCTGCTGGTCCTTGGTACCGAGAGCCGCCGGGCAGATGCCCTTCGAGTTCACGTCCTCGCCCTGCTGCTCGGTCGAGTATTGGGCAACGACCAGCGGACGACCATAGGTCTTGCTGTTCTTGTCCATGTCGACCTTGGTGGCCCAGTTCACCGCCGGGTCGTATTTCTCGGCCACCAGCAGTTCGCCCGACACGCGGTCCAGCGTGTAGCCGAAGCCGTTGCGGTCGAAATGGGTCAGCAGCTTGCGCGGCGCGCCGTTGAACTGCTGGTCGGTGAGGATCATCTCGTTGACGCCGTCATAGTCCCATTCGTCATGGGGCGTCATCTGATAGACCCACTTGGCCACGCCGGTATCGGCGTCGCGCGCCCAGACCGTCATCGACCACTTGTTGTCGCCGGGACGCTGCTTCGGGTTCCAGGTCGAGGGGTTGCCCGAGCCGTAATAGACGAGGTTGGTCTCGGGGTCATAGGAATACCAGCCCCAGGTGCAACCGCCGCCGATCTTCCACTGGTCGCCTTCCCAGCTCTTCAGCGAGGAGTCGGCGCCAACCGGCTTGCCGAGTTCCGTCGTCTTCTGGGGGTCGACCAGCATCTCGCCGTCCGGGCCCATGGAATAGCCGCGCCAGACCTGCTTGCCGGTCTTGCTGTCATAGGCGGTGACGTGGCAACGCACGCCGAACTCGCCGCCCGAGATGCCGACGATGACCTTGTCCTTCACCGGAAGCACGGTGGCGGTGTTGGTCTCGCCCTTCTTCGGGTCGCCGTTGACGACGGACCATTTCTTCTCGCCGGTCTTGGCGTCGAGCGCCACCAGCGTCGTATCGGCCTGATGCAGGTAGATCATGCCGTCGGAATAGGCGAGACCGCGGTTGACGGTATCGCAGCACATGACCGGGATGACGTTCGGATCCTGTTTGGGCTCGTATTTCCAGAGGATCTTGCCGTCTTCGTTGAGGTCGAGCGCGTAGACGATGTTCGGGAACGGCGTGTGAACATACATCACGTCGCCGATCACCAGCGGACCACCTTCGTGGCCGCGCAGCACGCCGGTGGAGAATCCCCAGGCCACCTGCAGCTTGCCGACATTGCCGGCATTGATCTGGTCAAGCTTGGAGTACCGGGTGTTGGCGTAGTCTCCAGTCTGAATACCCCACTGCTTGGGGTCCTTTATAATCTTCATCAGCCCGTCATTGGCCGTGGCGGGCCAAGCATAGGCTGCAACACCCAAAAGCAAAGCCACAGAGGCAAGCTTGCGCATGCGTATATCTCCTCCTGAACGCGTTCCTCCGGGCACAGCCGACTGTATTCAGTCATACCGTGACCGATTTATTATTGTCGTTTTACGCTCGTCTTCGGCAGCGTGTCACGACCGACTGGGGGAGAAACAGCCGGAATCACGGGGGCCTTCGCCCCAAGCTGGCCTACGAAGCGAATTCCAGGGTTTGGGCCCCCGAAAATTCATTGAAGCCGAAGATGCAGAAACCGTAGACCGATTTTGAACAACACGCAATAAGAACCGAGCCGCCAAATCTCTCTTATTATGATTTTGCTGCAGGTGCGAAATGATGTTCTGTATGCCAGCGTAAAATACTTGGAATTTGCGCTGATTTCGCGAAATTCCTGTTGCAGGCGCACAGGTCCCGCCTCACTCCCATTCCAGTTCGTGATAGGCCGCGATGGCGTTGCGGGCGTTGAATTCGTCGAACAGGGCCCAGGATTCCCGTTCCGAGCGCCCCGCCTGCTCCGCCGCCTGCCCCATCGGGATGCCGCCTGCGATGAGACGCCGCACGTTGGATTGCAGCACCCCCAGATAGCGCCGCTCGGCCGCCGCCGCCTCGGGCCAGGCGACGCCCGACGGCCCGTGGCCGGGAACGGCGCGGGCGGCGTCGCGCGCGGCGAGTGCGTCGAGCAGCGCCAGCCACCCCCTGAGGCTGCCGTCGAGCGTCGGGACATGGCCGACGAAGAGCAGGTCGCCCATGAACCAGGTACCGCTGGAGGCGTCGCGAATCGTCAGGTCGTTGTCGGTATGGGCGGTGGGATGGGCCTCGAGCTCCAGCGTGCGGCCGCCGAGATCGATCGCGAGCCGGCTTTCCACCAGCAGGTCCGGCAGCACGACCCGCGTGCCTTCCGCCGCCGCGCCGAGCAGGCGCCTGGTCTGGTCGAGATAGGTGTCGGCCCGCATCGAGAGCGCGCGCGGCAGCTTGCGATGGCCGACGAACCGCACGCCCTCGCCCTCGAAGGCGGAATTGCCGAGCACGTGGTCGGGATGCATGTGGGTGTTGACGACATGGCGCACCGGCCGGTCGGTGACGCGACGCACCGCCTCGCGCAGCCGCAGGCCGGCCAGGTGGCTGTTGCCGGCGTCGATCACCGCCGCCGCCTCGGCGCCGACGACGAGGCCGACATTGGCGATCGCGCCGTCATTGTCCGGCGACATCAGCTCGTAGGGGGCGCGATGGACGAAGACCCCCGGCGCGATCTCCTCCAGCGAGATCTCCGCCGGAGCCGCGAAGGCACAGCCGCAGAGGGGAGCCAATCCGGGAGCCAGCCCGCCGCCGACGGCGCCGCCGGCCGCGAACGCCCCGAAGGCGAGCACGGTGCGGCGATCCATCGGCAGGAACCTCATGGCCATGTCGTTTTCCCCCTGCGGGGTCGTCTCCCCCTTGCGGGGATTCCGCCGCCGGCGCTGCGGCGGCGTGCAAGACGGGCCCGGCGACGCTCCGGCCGGCCGGAAGCCTCTCCTGGAGGAAAGGCCTCCTGCTTCAGCAAGCCGTCGTCCGCGCGACCCGGCGGGATCGCACCGTCACGGCACGGCCGGGTCTACGGCCGGGTCTACGGCTGGATCTATGGCTTCTTGGCGCCGGTCTCGTCGAACTGCGAGAGATAGGCGATCAGGTCGGCGCGGTCGTCGTCCTTCGGCAGGCCGGCGAACACCATCTTGATGCCGGGCATGAAGCCCTTGGGGTTCTGCAGGTACTGGCCGAGGATCTCGGCGGTCCAGACGTCGCCATTGGCGTTGTGGCCCTTGAGCGTCTCGGAATAGTTGAACCCTTCCACCGCGCCCATCTTGCGGCCGACGATGCCGTTCAGCTCGGGGCCGACCTTGTTCTTGGCGCCCTCGCCGGCGGCATGGCAGGCCATGCATTTCTTGAAGACCGTGGCGCCCTTGGTGGGATCGCCGTCGGCGAGCGCGGCGGTGGAGCCGAGGGCGATGAGGGCGGCGGCGGCAAGAAGACGGTTCATGGGGATCCTTCCTAGGCTTATTCGTTGAACGGCGCCGTCATGTGCGACGCTTGACCGGTTTCAGCTTAGCGCCTCGACTAGAACGATCCTAGACGGCTGATGGTTCACGCGGCCGTCAGGTTCTCGACAATTGTGCGCATTTCCCAGCGGGAGCCGCCGCAGCCGACGTGCGTCATTGCGTCACGAGGGCGCCTCCGCGCGTCAGCCGAGCACCAGGACCTCGCCCTGGCCGCCCTGCAGCCGGTCGCCGACGAGGCGGCGGGCCTGGGTGGCGTCGCCGATCGGGCCGGCGAGGTCGGGGACCCGGCGGGCCAGCAGCCGCAGCGCGACGAGGTCGTGCAGGCCGGTATCGGCGAAGCCCTCCGGCAAGGCGGGGAACGGGCGGTCGGGAAGCGGGCGCACCAGCAGCGTGCCGCGCTTCATGCCGCGCCCGGCGCCGGCGCCGAGCCGGCCGCCGACCGCCAGCGTGCCGGCGACCATGTCGATCGCGGCGCCGTCCCCGGCATCGCCGGCGACCACGATCAGCCCGCCGCGCTGGCGCTCGCCGAGCCGGGCGCCGGCCGAGCCGCCGATCGCCATCACCCCGCCTTCCATGCCGCGCCGGGAGCCGGACAGCGCCGCCCCGGCATGGTCGCCGACATCGCCGCCGATCTCGATCCGCCCGCCCGACATCCCGGCGCCGGCGAAGGCCCCGGCATTGCCGCGCACCGCCAGACGCCCACCCGCCATCAGCGCGCCGGCATAGGCGCCGGCCTCGCCCTCGACGATCACCTCGCCCGCGGCGAGCCCGTCGGCGACATGGTCGAGCCGCGCGTCGCCGCCCTCGACGACCAGCCGCCCCTCGGCGCCGGCGCGCACGGCGAACACGTCGCCCAGCGCGACCTGCCGGCCGCCATGCGGCAGCGCGATCCGCTCGACCTCGCCGGCCGACAGACCCGCCAGCGCCGCCGGATTCACCCCGGAGACGTCGAGCCGCGCGGCCAGCGGCGCCGTCAGCCGCAGCACATATCCGCTCATGCCCCCGCCCCCGCACTCATGATCTCGCGCAGCCTGAAGTGGAACGGCCCGAGATTGCCGCCGTAATTGCCGGCATCGACGGCCACCACCCCGCCGGCGGCGCCGATGGCGCACACCGCCTCGATGCCGACCCTGGTCGCCAGCGCCACCTGGTCGAAGCTCACCCCGTCGATGACGATCTCCATCACCGAGGCCACCTCGTCCGGCAGGGCCGAGGCCGCCACCCCGCGCAGCGTCGGGCAATAGGCGTCGTTGGTGGAGGCGAATAGCCCCTTGTATTTCGAGCCGACCTTGGAGCCGGAGCGCACCACCCCGCCGGGGAACGGCATGATCACGCCGTCCACCGCGCTCATCGCCTTCACCGCCGCCTCGGCCGCCGCCAATGCCTGCCCGCGCGAGCGGGCGAGGATGAGGAAATTGCCGCCGCCGACGCCCTCCACCGAGCCGGTATCGTCGTCGCAGACGAACTCGCCGTCCATCACCGGCAGCCGCCAGAACCGCTTGTCGCCGATCTTCTTGGCGATCTGGTAGCCGTCGGCGAAATAGCGGATGGTCTTGGCCAGCGGCACCCGCTTGCCGGTCTCCATGCCGGCATAGCAGGCGGTGGTCGGGCAGGTGAGGATGCATTGGCCGAGCCGCAGCGGCACCATCTTCTTCAGCGAGCCGAAATCCATGGCGAAGATCAGGATCGCCACGCCCGGCCGCCCGTCCGGCGTGTCCTGCGGTGCCAGCACCTTCTCCACCGCCGCCTCGCAGCCGCAGCCGATGACGGAGGTGGCGAAGCCTGTGGTGGTCCGCCCGGCCGTCATCGCCCATTCCGGCGTGTCGGCGGTGATGATCAGCCGGGTGCCGACCATCGGGAAGGCCTCGGCGAAACTGTCGCGGATTTCGACGCCGTTGACGATCATCGGACGGCTCCCGGAAGCATCCTTCGAGGCCCGGCGATGCCGGGCGCCTCAGGATGACGTCTGTCCTCCAGAGCCACGTCATCCTGAGGTGCTCGCGCAGCGAGCCTCGAAGGATGCGGCAGCCGAGCGCCATCTCTCATGAAACCCGCCATCACGACACCCCCTCGCAGGCGAGTACCGTCGGCCCGGCGCCGCCGCGCAATTCGTCGTCGCGCACGCGGAAGTGCCGCGCCTTCAGCCCGATGCTCTCGTCGAACCAACGGTCCAGCCGGCCCTCGATGCCGCGGTCGAATTGCGGCCGCACCACATGGGTCGTGCCCTTGGCGAGGTCCACCACCGCGCCGTCCCGGACGATCAGCCGTCCGTCCTTGAACACCAGCTTCGCCTTCGAGAACATCGCCTCGCGGTTGGCGTCCTCGTCATGCACGGCGATGTCGGCCACCGCGCCGGGCGCCAGATGGCCCTTGTCCTTGAGCCCGAGAATGCGCGCCGGCGCCGCCCGCGTCAGGATGGCGATCTCCTCCAGCGAATATTCGCGCTTGATCTCCGCCAGCAGCGTGTGCTTCTGCGCCGCCTTGTTCAGCCCGGCCAGCTGGGCGTTGCGGAAGTCGCGGTCCATCAGCAGCCGGATCAGGTGCGGATAGGTGGTGAACGGCCCGCCATTGGGATGGTCGGTGGTGAGGAAGATCCGCCACGGGTCCTCCACCAGCAGGAACAGCTCCAGCCCGATCGCCCATTGCAGCGCGTTGACGAAATTGCTGTCGCGATAGGCGAACGGCACCACGCCGCAGCCGGCATCGAGCTCGATATCCATGCCGATGGATTTCTTCGGGCTGGCGAGGCCGCGATTGCGGTACTGCGCCATGTAGTCGGCCGAGGCCGTCACCGTCTGGCCGAACATCACCTGCCCGACATCCACCGAGATGTTCGGATGGGCATTCACCATCGCGGCGATGCGCGCCGCGGCGGAGGAGAACCGCCGGTCGCCCTCGGTGCCGTAGGAATGGAACTGCAGATGGGTGAGGTGCAGCCGCTGCCCCTCGGTGGCGGCGATGGTGGCGAGCGTGGTCTCGTCATTGCCCGGCACGCCGAGATTGCAGCCATGCAGGTGGATCGGGTGCGGCACGCCGAGCTCGGTCACCGCGCGGATCAGCGTGGTCAGCACCCGGCGCGGCGTCACCTCGTAATGCGGGTTGGCCTCGTCGAGATCGAGCGAGCGGGCGTTGAACTTGAAGGCGTTGATGCCACCGGGGTTGACGATCTTGACGGCGAAGGCCTGCGCCGCCTCCAGCATCCAGCCGACATAGGCATTGATTTCCCGCTGCGGCGCGCCTTCCGCGATCAGGTTCAGGATGAAGTCGTCATTGCCGAGCACCAGATAGGCGCCGGTGTCGAGATTGGGGATGTCCGCCATTTCCAGATGCGCGGCGCGCGCATTGGAGCCCAGCATCGCCGGCTCGAACACCGTGGTGTAGCCGAGCTCGGCATAGCGGCAGCCGGTGGCATGGGCGGTGGGCACCGCCCGCCCGCCGCCGCAGCCGCAGAAACTGCCGGGCAGCTCGGGAAAGGCCCGCCGGTCCTCCTGCATCAGCAGCCGGGCGAGGTTCATCTTGCCGCCGGCGATGTGGCTGTGCAGGTCGATGCCGCCGGCCATGACGATGGCGCCGCCGAGTTCGTACCCGGCGTCGACCTTCTCCCGCGTCGCCTCGACGATGCGGCCGTCGAGAATTTCCACGTCGCGGGCCACGGCGTTCTCGCCGTTCGCCGGGTCGAGCACGCGCCCACCCGTCAGCCTGATGCGCATTCTATCCCCCCGCTATAAGGCGCACAGCCTCGGCGACGCTGGGGAGCGTCGCGACGCGCAAGGCGCCGAGCGGCAGGCTCACAATCGAATCCATTCTGAACACGGTGCCGGCATGGTCGACACCCGGCGTGCCCACCGGGATGAACACCGCCGGCTCGCGCTCGAACACCGTCTCCGGGTGGCCGAGCACGATCACCGGCCCGTCGAAAGCCGGCGGCGGCGCCGGCCGGAAGGCCGACACCCAGACCAGCAGGTCGGCATCCCCGAGCGCCGCGTCGGTCGAATACAGCGCCGGGTCATGGTCGGAGGCGGCGCCGCGAACGGCGGTGCGCAAGGGATAGCCGAGCCGCCACAGCATCAGCTGGTTGATGCCGATGAGGTTGTCGCGCCCGCCGAGCGGGAACACCCCCGCCCGCGTGGTGACGTTCAGCGCGTCCACCAGCCGCGTCGCCCGCTCGGCGACCAGGTCCGCCGCCTCCAGCGTCGCCGAATTCCACATCGCGACCGCGTAGGACGCGCCCTTCAGCAGGACGGCGGCCTCGACCAGGTCGGAAGCCGGCACGCCGCCGAAGCTCTCGCCCTTCGGCGCCGGCCCCGACACCGCCTGTGCCAGGGCCGCCAGCGCGGCCGGCAGGTCGCTCGCCGGCAGGGTCGTCATCTGCGCATCGGCGAGATGCGCCCGCACCCTTATCCCCGGCTCCTCGCCGAGGAAGATCACCCGTCGCGAGCCGGCAAACAGCGGCGAATGCGGCAGCGCCCGCTCGAACAGCCGTCCGAAGGACGCCGTCGGGTCCTCGCCGATCACCAGCAGCACGTCGCAGCGGTTGCGAAGCTCGGCCAGCGTGGTCGCCAGCCAGCCGGTGCGCTGCGCCGCAGCGTAGTTGGCGAACAGCCCGGCGGAGGCGGCATGATCGATCACCCCGCCGAAGCGGACGGCAAGGTCGAGCACCGCCCGGCCGCCGTCTATGTCGGCGCCGAGCCCGGCGAAGAGCGGCGCGCGGGATTTTTCGAGCAATCGGCGCGCTTCGCCAGCCGCATCGGCCTGATCGTACACCTCACCATACTGACTGCACATCCGGTCGGAGGTATCCAGACGCCGCAGAAGCCGCGCCGCCTCCGGGCATATGTTCGCCGCCGGACGCACTTCCCGGCCAGCCACCTCGACGGAAAGGTCGTCGCAGCCGAGCCCGCAGAAACCGCAGACCACGTCGTTCACGATTTTGGATGCGGCAATGCTCATCGGACGCTCAATCGTACTTGATATAGGCGAAGCGCAGGTCGCCATGCGGCGTGCCCTCCAGCGCGCTCCCCTCCTCCGCGCCGGGACGCCAGCAGACGAATTCCTCAATCTTCTTCGCCAGTTGCAGGTCCCGCTCGGTGATGCCCTTGGCGTCGTGGCTCATCAGCCGCACCTCGACCCAGGCATAGGAGGCGGTGATGTCGGGATGGTGCCAGGCCGCTTCCGCCAGATGGCCGACGGCGTTGATCACCATCAGCGTCCCCTTCCAGCTATTGGTCCGGTAATGCCGCCGGATCCAGCCGTCCTCAAGCCGCCACTTGGGCAGTTCTGCCGCAAGCCGTTCGACTATCTCACTGTCCGGCAAGGTCTTTTTAGGATCGGTCGCCATGGCGTCACATCCTCCGAGGCGTCTCAGCCCGTTCTGTCGCGGGCGTCTTTGTCAATTCGGTAGCATGCGGAGGCCCGCCGCCGCAAACACGCAAATCGACTTCCCTCAGGTCCCCGCTTGTCGGCGAAAGCCGGCTGGCCTTACCATGTCGGGGAGGAAACGCTCGTGAACAAGACAACGCTCACCTTCGAGGCGGCACACGAGACCGGTCGGCACGTCGCGGTGCGCGTCGCCGCGCCGGCCCGTCTGCACCTTGGATTCGTCGATCTCGCGGGAACCCTGGGCCGGCGCTTCGGCAGCCTCGGCATCACGCTGGAGCGCCCGACGACCGTGGTCTGCCTCCAGCATTCCGACCGGCTCGAGGCGTCGGGGCCGGATGCGGCGCGGGCGCTGGCCGCGGTCGAAAAGGCCGCACGTCGGTTCGGCCTCGACAGCGCGGTGAAAGTCACCGTCGAATCCGCCCTGCCGCCGCATTCCGGGCTCGGCTCCGGCACCCAGCTGGGACTTGCCGTCGCGGCCGCCCTCGCCGCGCTGCACGGCCGAGAGATCGGTCCGCGCGAGATCGGCGCGGCGCTGGGGCGCGGCGCCCGCTCCTCGATCGGCATCGGCGCCTTCACCGAGGGCGGCGTCATCCTGGACGGCGGCAAGGCCGTCGGACCGAAGGCGAGCGATGCGCCGCCGCCGATCCTGAGCCGTCTTCCATTCCCGGATTCCTGGCGCATACTGCTCGTCTATGATCGCGGCCATCATGGACTGAGCGGGCCGGCGGAGGTCGCCGCAATGGACGCCCTGCCTCCCTTTGCCGACACGCTGGCAGGTCACATGGCGCGGCTTGTCCTGATGTCGGCGCTCCCCGCCCTCGCGGAGGGAGACGTGCGGCATTTCGGCAAGGCCGTTGGAGAAATGCAGAGATTGCTCGGCGAACACTATGCGGGTGTGCAGGGTGGCCGCTATACGAGCCCTCGGGTCGCCGAGGTGATGGAATGGGTGGAAGATGCCGGCATCGCCGGCGTCGGCCAGAGCTCCTGGGGTCCCACCGGCTTTGCCATCGTCGGCACGCCGGAGGAGGCCGAGCGACTGATGAATGAGGTTCGCGCGCGGTTCGGCGCGTCGCCTCACCTGGCTTTCGACTGCGTACGCGGCAGCAATGCCGGCGCGCGGATCGAACGGCTTGCCTGCTACGAGCAGCGCTGAGCGGCGGATTGGCGGAAAGCCCGCGTCGCTATTCTTCTCTCCCCCGATCAGAGGCCGCAACGGCCCGATTCCACCTAGGAGAATGAAACGTCATGGCGGACATCGCGCCGATTCTTCACATCGTCTCGCCACTCCGGAACGTCAGCCCCTTCGACGTGAACATGGCCGTCGACGCCGGCTACACGACCATCCTGCCCTATCCCTACGTGAAGCTCGAGGAGATGACCGACCTGACGCAGGACATGATGTTCTCGCGTCCGCCGGATCACGCCGCCCGCACGGGTCTCTTCATCGGCGGCAAGGATGCGAGCCTGGCGCTCGACATGGCAAAGGAGGCTCGGGCGGCGCTGTTCCCGCCGTTCCAGATTTCCGTCTTCGTCGACCCGGCGGGGTCGTTCACCACGGCCGCGGCCATGATCGCCGAGGTCGAGCGCAAGCTGCGCGGGCGGCGGCGGGACGGGCTCAAGGGCGCGAAGGTCCAGGTCTACGGAGCGACCGGCGTCGTCGGCGGCATCGCGGCGGTCATCGCCGCCCAGGCGGGCGCCGAGGTGACGCTGGTCAGCCATCGCGACGTCGATACCGTGCGGCTGAAGGCGGCCGACTTCAAGGTTCGCTTCGGCGTCGATCTCGCCAGCGCCGCGGCAAGGGACGACAGCGAAAAATGGAAGCTGCTGCCCGACGCGGAAGTGGTGCTGGCCTGCGGCAAGGCCGGCGTGCAGATCCTCACCGCCGACCACCTCGCCGAGGCGCACGGGCTGCTGGTGGCCGCCGACGTGAACGCGGTCCCGCCCTCGGGCATCGCCGGCATCGACGCGCTCGACGACGGCAAGCAGATCGGCGGCGGGGCGCTTGGCATCGGCGCGCTGGCCATCGGGCATCTCAAATACCGCGTGCAGCACGAGCTTCTGAAACGGATGCGCTCGACGGACAGCGCGCTGACCATCGGATTTGAGGATGCCTTCGACCTCGCCCGATCACTCGTCGCCTAAGGATCGGCTCGCGGGAGCCGACACCGCGGCATCGCCGTCGCCGCCCGCGGCCGTGCCGGCACGTCGCGGCGGGGGGGCTGCGTGTCCTGCCCGCCGGTCTGTTCGCCGACGAGCACATTTCGAACTCGATGACCGTGGAGACGGCCGCGGGTCGCCATCCCGCGGCACCCTCATCGCGGTCGACGAGCCTGTCTGCACCATCCTGAAACGAAGAAACGAGCTGCGGCGCGCCGAATCCGTGCGCCGAACAGCCGCCGCACAGGGAGAGAAACATGAGCGACCGCCGCCCGAGCGTAGCTGCGCTATCCGCCCCCTTGGTCGAGGCGCTCGTCGCCGATGCCGACGTCCTGAGGCTGGGCGTGAGCCGCAGCCCCTGCGGAGCCCGGATCATCGACGCCGGCATCGCCGCCCGCGGCGGCATCGAGGCCGGCCGGCGCATCGCCGAGATCTGCCTCGGCGGCCTCGGCCGCGTCGGCATCGCCACCAGCGGGCGATTCCCGCGCTGGGGCACCATGATCACGGTGACGACGACCGACCCGGTCACCGCCTGTCTCGGCAGCCAATATGCCGGCTGGAGCCTGGCGGAAGGCGATTTCTTCGCCCTCGGCTCCGGTCCGGGCCGCGCCCTGTGGGCCAAGGAGAAGCTCTATGAGGAGCTCGGCTATCGCGACAGTGCCGACCACGCCGCCCTGGTGCTGGAGGTCGACCGCATCCCGCCGGACAGCCTCGTCGCCCGCATCGCGGAGGATTGCGGCGTCGCCCCCGATCGTCTCACGCTGATCCTGACGCCGACCACCAGCCTCGCCGGCACGGTGCAGATCGTGGCGCGGGTGCTGGAGGTCGCCCTTCACAAGACCCACACGCTGCATTTCCCGCTGGACCGCGTGGTGGATGGGGTCGGCTCCTCGCCGCTGCCGCCGCCGGCCCCGGACTTCGTCGGAGCGATGGGCCGCACCAACGACGCCACGCTCTATGGCGGCGACGTGCAGCTGTTCGTGACGGGTCCCGAGAGCGAGGCGCGCGATCTGGCCGAGGGACTGCCCTCCTCCTCGTCGCGCGACCACGGACGCACCTTCGCCGAGATCTTCACCGCCTATAATGGCGACTTCTATGCCATGGACCCGATGCTGTTCAGCCCGGCCCGCGTCACCGTAACGGCGCTGGAGACCGGGCGGAGCTTCACCTTCGGCGCCTTCCACGACGAGATCCTCGGGCGCTCCTTCGCCTGACGCTGGCCGTGCAAGATCTCGTCCTCATCGCCGACCACAGCGGCTAGGTCGCGGCCGGGGCGAGCTTGCGGCCGGGCGCCGGAGGAGAAGGTGCGATCGGCCTCGGCAGGAATTCCGAGCCGCGACGCGCGAGGAAATCGTTCAAGGCCGCGGCCGGCGGCGTCAGCCGCTTGGCCGAGCGCTTGACGACGAACCACTGCCGCACGACCGGCAGCCCCTCGACATCGAGCATCGCGAGGCGCCCATCCGACACTTCCGCCGCTATGGTGTGAGCGGAGATGAAGGAGAGGCCGAGGCCCGCCATCACCGCCTGCTTGATGGTTTCGTTCGAACCGATCTCCATGCCGATCCGCGGCTCGACACCGGCATCCTGGAAGA
This sequence comes from Ancylobacter sp. GW821-FHT10E12, assembly GCF_058809335.1. Lineage (NCBI taxonomy): Bacteria > Pseudomonadati > Pseudomonadota > Alphaproteobacteria > Hyphomicrobiales > Xanthobacteraceae > Ancylobacter > Ancylobacter sp. GW821-FHT10E12. The sequence goes on from NZ_JBXASN010000010.1 coordinate 120,954, forward strand.
AGCGTTCCATCAGGGTGCGCGTACCCGAACCCGGCTCGCGGACGAGAAATGTCGACCCGATGAGAGCGTCGGCCGCGATCTTCCGCCCGAGCATCGGATGGTCGGCGGGGGCGATGATGACGTGCGGGTGCGGGCCGAGCAACGTCTTGTCCACCTCGATGTCGAGGGGCGGACGCCCCATGATCGCGACATCGATGACGTCGCCCCGCAGCGCAGCGATGATCTCGCCGCGGTTGCCGACGACGAGCGCCACGTCGATGCCGGGATGATTGCGGGCGAAGACGCCAAGCGCGTTCGGCGCGAAATACTTGGCGGTCGAGACGATGCCGACGGAGACGCGGCCGGCATCCAGGCCCTTCATCGCATCGAGCACCGCGCCGCAATCGGCCAGCGCCCGCTCGACGCGGGCGACGGCGGCCAGCACCTCGCGGCCGGCGTCGCTCGGCTGAAAGCGGTCGCCGGCGCGGTCGAGCAGCGGAAGCCCGAGCTGGTCCTCCAGAAGCTGGATCTGCATCGTGACCGCCGGAGGCGTGACGTTGAGGACACGCGCCGCCGCCGTCACCGTGCCGGTGTCGAGCACCGCCGCCAGGGCCCTGAGCTGCTTGAGCGTCACGTTGCGCATGATTTGAATATCCTTCAGCTAAACTGAACGTGCGTGAAAGATTATTCGAATTTCCTTACGATACCAAGTCAGGCAATCTACAAGCAATAAGAGGCGTCCGCCGCTTCGGGTCCCCGCCCGGAGGTTTAACGGAAACGACACGCCAGGGTCGAAGACCAACCAAGAACTGGGGAAACGCCGTGACACACGAGACATTGCAGGACCACCTCGAGGGGTGGGCCGGTGCCGATTCCCTGCGCCAGGGAGTTGCCAAGACCGTGCTTGCCCTGGCAGGCGCAGGCATCGCCATATCCGAACTGATCGCCGCCGGACCGCTCGCCGGCGCCCTGGCCACGGTTCGTGGCTATCATGAGGACGGCGACAGCCAGAAGGAGCTCGACGCCATCGCCGATCGGCTGGTGGCGGACGCCCTGCGCGCCGCGCCGGTCGCCGTGCTCGGCTCGGAAGAGGCCGAGGAGCCGGTGGCAATCGACCCGCACGGGACGCTGGCGGTCGCGGTCGATCCGCTTGACGGCTCGTCGAACATCGACACCAACATCTCGGTCGGCACGATCTTCTCGATCCTGCCGTTCACCGGCCCCAATGCGCTGCTGCAGCCGGGCTCGCGCCAGCTCGCCGCCGGCTTCCTGGTCTACGGACCGCAGGTTGCGCTCGTGCTCACGCTCGGCGCCGGCACGCATGTGTTCATTCTCGATCCGTCCTCGCTGCGCTTCGTGAAGGTGCAGGATCCGGTCTTGCGGAATCCCGTCTTCCTCAAGGTGCGCGACAGCGTCATCGTTCCGCCGGAGACGACGGAATACGCCATCAACGGATCCAATGCCCGCCACTGGGACAACGCGATCCGCTACTATGTCGAGGATTGCCAGGCCGGCGCGGAAGGCCCGCGCGGCAAGGACTTCAACACGCGCTGGACGGCCTCCATGGTCGCCGAAGCGTTCCGCATCCTCACCCGCGGCGGCGTCTATCTCTATCCGGGCGATGCCCGCAAGGGCTATGCGAAAGGGCGCCTCCGGCTGGTCTACGAGGCCAATCCGATCGCCTTCCTGATGGAGCAGGCGCGCGGCGGTGCCACCGACGGACGTCGGCGCATCCTCGACATCATCCCCTCGCAGCTGCACCAGCGCATCCCGCTGGTGTTCGGTTCGCGGGCGGAAGTCGATCGCATCGCCCGCTACCATTGCGATCCTAGCCAGCTGCCCGAGCGCTCGCCCCTCTTCGGGCGGCGCGGCTTGCTTCGAGCCTGAGGGGGACAGCATGTCGATCCATCATCCCATCATCTCCGTCACCGGCTCCTCGGGCGCCGGCACCACTTCGGTGCGCCGCATCTTCGAGCAGATCTTCCGCCGCGAGGACGTCGCGGCCGCCTATATCGAGGGCGACGCCTTCCATCGCTACGACCGCGCCGAGATGAAGCGCGTCATGTCCGAGGAGGCTGGGCGCGGCAATCACCACTACAGCCATTTCGGACCGGACTCGAACCTGTTCGAGGAGCTGGAGGAGACCTTCCGCAGCTATTCGCAGACCGGCTCCGGCAAGACCCGCCACTATGTGCACGACGACAAGGAGGCCGAGGAATTCGGCGGCCCGCCGGGAACGTTCACCGCATGGGAGGATATTCCCGCGCCGACCGATCTGCTCTTCTACGAGGGCCTGCACGGTGCGGTCGCCAGCGGCAATATCGACGTCGCCCGCTATGCGGACCTGAAGATCGGCGTCGTTCCGGTCATCAATCTGGAGTGGATCCAGAAGATCCATCGCGACCGCTCGCATCGCGGCTACTCCACCGAGGCGGTGACCGACACCATCCTGCGGCGCATGCCGGACTACGTGCACTACATATGCCCGCAGTTCACCCATACCGACATCAACTTCCAGCGCGTGCCGACCGTCGACACGTCGAACCCGTTCATCGCCCGCTGGATCCCGACCGCCGACGAATCGATCGTCGTCATCCGCTTCAAGACGCCGCGCGGCATCGACTTCCCCTACCTGCTCTCGATGATCGAGGGCAGCTGGATGTCGCGCGCCAACTCCATCGTGATCCCCGGCGGCAAGCTGGACATCGCGATGCAGCTGATCTTGACGCCCATGATCCTGAACCTCGTCGAAAAGAAGCGGCGCGCCGCGTGAGCCCGGAGGACACCATGCTGACCAAGACCACTGTGCCGGTCCTGTGCCCGCAGGAAGGGGCGACCGAAATTCCGTATGGCGACATGGCGAATGCCCTGCGCGCCCTCGCCATGGATGCCGTCGAGAAGGCGAAGTCCGGTCATCCCGGCATGCCGATGGGCATGGCGGATGCGGCGACCGTCCTGTTCACCCGGTTCATGAGGATCGATCCGACGCGGCCGCACTGGCCGGACCGCGACCGTTTCGTCCTCTCGGCCGGCCATGGCTCGATGCTGCTCTACGCGATAAACCACATGCTCGGCTATGCCGACATGGACATCGAGCAGATCAAGCGGTTCCGCCAGTTCGGATCCCGCACGGCTGGCCATCCCGAATATGGCCACACGCTCGGCGTGGAAACCACGACCGGTCCGCTGGGACAGGGTCTGACCACGGCCGTCGGCATGGCGCTGGCCGAGCGCATGATGAACGCCCGCTTCGGCGACGACCTCGTCGATCACTTCACCTATGTGATCGCCGGCGATGGCTGCCTGATGGAAGGCATCTCCCACGAGGCGATCGACCTGGCGGGGCACCTGAAGCTCAGCAAGCTCATCGTCCTGTGGGACGATAACGGCATCTCGATCGACGGCTCGACCTCGCTGTCGACCTCGACCGACCAGCTCGCGCGCTTCGAAGCGGCGGGCTGGGACGTGCTCCGCATCGACGGCCATGCCCACCATGCGCTGATCGACGCCATAGCCAAGGCACGCAACACCAAGCGGCCCTCGCTCATCGCCTGCCGTACCGTCATCGGCTACGGCGCGCCGAACAAGGCAGGGTCCGAGGCGGTGCACGGCGCGCCGCTCGGCGCCGCCGAGATCGAAGGCGCACGCGACCGGCTCGGCTGGCATCATCCTCCCTTCGAGATCCCGGCCGGGGTCCGGTCGGCCTGGGAGACGATCGCCGACCGTGGCCGCACGGCACGCGAGGCGTGGGAGGACCGGCTCGCGGCCTCCGACAAGCGCGAGGCTTTCGAGACGGCGATCGCCGGCCGGTTGCCCGCGGACTTCGAGGAGAAGATCCTCACCTACAAGCGCACCCTTTCCGAGAGCGCGCCGAAGGTGGCGACCCGCAAAGCATCCGAGATGGCGCTCGGGGTCATCAACGAGGCCACCGACCTGACCGTCGGCGGCTCCGCCGACCTGACCCATTCCAACCTCACGCTCACCAAGGGGCTGGTCTCCGTCGCGCCGTGCAAATATGCCGGCCGCTACATCCATTACGGCATCCGCGAGCATGCGATGAGCGCGGCAATGAACGGGATAGCGCTCCACAAGGGGTTCATTCCCTATGGCGGCACGTTCCTGGTCTTCGCGGATTATGCGCGTGGCGGCATAAGGCTTTCCGCCCTCATGGGCCAGCGCGTCGTCTATGTATTGACGCACGACTCGATCGGCCTCGGCGAGGACGGTCCCACGCACCAGCCGATCGAGCATCTCGCCATGCTGCGGGCAACGCCGAACTTGCAGGTTTTCCGGCCCGCCGATGCCGTGGAGACGCTGGAGGCCTGGCAGATCGCGCTCGCCTCCGAGGGCACGCCCTCGGTGCTCGCCCTGTCGCGCCAGAACCTGCCAACCTTCCGCACGGAACATACGCAGGAGAACCTGACGGCGCGCGGCGGCTACGTCATCCGCCGTCCCGAGCGCAAGCGCGACATCACACTGCTGGCCACCGGCTCGGAGGTGGAGATCGCCCTCAACGCGGTGCCTATGCTCGCCGAGCGCGGGCTGGATGCGGCGGTGGTCTCGATGCCGTGCTGGGAACTGTTCGAGCAGCAGAGCGCGGACTACCGCAGCGCCGTGCTCGGCAAGGCGCCGCGCATCGCCATCGAGGCGGCGGCGCGGATGGGCTGGGACCGCTGGATCGGCGAGCGCGGTCGCTTCATCGGCATGGAGGGCTTCGGCGCCTCCGCGCCGGCCTCGGAACTCTACGAGCATTTCGGCATCACGCCGGAGGCGGTGGTCGACACCGCCTGCGACCTCCTGACCTGCGCCTGAGGAGACACCCAATGGCCCGCATCACCCTTCGCCAACTCCTCGACCACGCGGCCGAGCACGGCTACGGCGTGCCCGCCTTCAACATCAACAACATGGAGCAGGGGCTCGCCATCATGGAGGCAGCCAACGCGGTCGATGCTCCCGTGATCATGCAGGCGAGCCGCGGCGCGCGCTCCTATGCCAACGACATCATGCTCGCCAAGATGATCGAGGCGCTCTCCGAGATGTATCCGCACATCCCGCTCTGCATGCACCAGGACCACGGGAACAACGAGGCGACCTGCCTCTCGGCGATCCAGCACGGCTTCACCTCGGTGATGATGGACGGCTCGCTGAAGGAGGACGCCAAGACCCCGGCGGACTACGACTACAACGTCGCCATCACTCGGCGCGTCGTCGATGCGGCGCACTGGGTCGGCGCCTCGGTGGAGGGCGAGCTCGGCGTGCTCGGCTCGCTGGAGCATGGCTCGGGCGAGCAGGAGGACGGCCACGGCGCGGAAGGCACGCTGTCGCACGACCAGTTGCTGACCGACCCCGACCAGGCGGTCGACTTCGTCGCCCGCACCAAGGTCGACGCCCTCGCCATCGCCATGGGCACCTCGCACGGCGCCTACAAGTTCTCGCGCAAGCCGGACGGCGACATCCTCGCCATGCATGTCATCGAGGAGATCCACCGTCGCCTGCCGAGCATCCACCTTGTGATGCACGGCTCCTCCTCGGTGCCGCAGGAGCTGCAGGACCTGTTCAACGCCTCGGGCGGCGAGATGCCCCAGACCTGGGGCGTGCCGGTGGAGGAGATCGTCCGCGGCATCCGTCACGGTGTGCGGAAAGTGAACATCGACACCGACTGCCGCCTCGTCATGACCGCGCAATTCCGTCGCGTGGCCCAGGCGAACAGATCCGAATTCGACCCGAGGAAGTTCCTCAAGCCCGCGATGGACGCAATGCGCGACCTGTGCCGGGAACGTTTCGAGCAATTCGGCACCGCCGGACAAGCCTCGAAGATCAAGGTCCTGCCGCTCGCGGCAATGGCCAAACGCTATGCCAGCGGCGCGCTCGATCCGATGATCAGCGGTGCGCGGGTGGCGGCGGAGTGAACCGACCCCTCCGCTGAGGGACCACGACGACAGACGAACGGCAATGATTCCCAGGCGCCAGCACCGCTGCGCGTCGACGGGAGAACTATGGGAGCCCGCCTGATGAGCACGCTCGAGACGACCAAGCCCACCGAGAAGAAGCGCGACCGCTACAGCGCCGGCGTCATGGAATACCGCAAGATGGGCTATTGGCAGCCCGATTACGAACCGAAGGACACGGACGTCATTGCGCTGTTCCGCGTCACGCCCCAGGACGGCGTCGATCCGATCGAAGCCTCGGCGGCGGTCGCCGGCGAAAGCTCCACCGCCACCTGGACGGTGGTGTGGACCGACCGGCTCACCGCCTGCGACAAGTACCGCGCCAAGTGCTACCGGGTCGACCCGGTGCCGAATACGCCGGGCTCCTGGTTCGCCTACATCGCCTATGATCTCGACCTGTTCGAGAATGGCTCGATCGCCAACCTCTCGGCATCGATCATCGGCAACGTGTTCGGCTTCAAGCCGCTGAAGGCGCTGCGCCTCGAGGACATGCGCCTGCCGGTGGCCTACGTGAAGACCTTCGACGGCCCGGCGACCGGCATCGTCGTCGAGCGTGAACGGCTCGACAAGTTCGGCCGGCCGCTGCTCGGCGCGACGGTGAAGCCGAAGCTCGGCCTCTCCGGCCGCAACTACGGCCGCGTGGTCTACGAGGCGCTGAAGGGCGGGCTCGACTTCACCAAGGACGACGAGAACATCAACTCGCAGCAGTTCATGCACTGGCGCGACCGCTTCCTCTACTGCATGGAGGCGGTGAACAAGGCGCAGGCGGCGACCGGCGAGGTGAAGGGCACCTACCTCAACATCACCGCCGGCACCATGGAAGACATGTACGAGCGTGCGGAGTTCGCCAAGGAACTCGGCTCGACCATCGTGATGATCGATCTGGTCATCGGCTACACGGCGATCCAGTCCATGTCGAAATGGGCGCGCCGCAACGACATGATCCTCCACCTGCACCGCGCCGGCCACTCGACCTACACGAGGCAGAAGACCCACGGCGTGTCGTTCCGCGTCATCGCCAAGTGGATGCGGCTCGCCGGCGTCGATCACATCCATGCCGGCACCGTGGTGGGCAAGCTCGAGGGCGATCCCCACACGACGAAGGGCTATTACGACATCTGCCGCGAGGATTTCGTGCCGCAGAACCTCGCGCATGGCGTCTTCTTCGACCAGCCCTGGGCCTCGACGCGCAAGCTGATGCCGGTGGCGTCCGGCGGCATCCATGCCGGCCAGATGCACCAGCTCATCGACCTGCTCGGCGAGGATGTCGTGCTGCAGTTCGGCGGCGGCACCATCGGCCACCCGATGGGCATCCAGGCCGGCGCGATCGCCAACCGGGTCGCGCTGGAAGCGATGATCCTGGCGCGGAACGAGGGGCGCGACATCCTCAGCGAAGGCCCGGAGATCCTGAAGGCCGCCTCCCGTCATTGCCTGCCGCTGAAGCAGGCGATCGACACCTGGAAGGACGTCACCTTCAATTATTCCTCGACCGACACGCCGGACTTCGTGCCGCAAGTCACCGCGGCGGAATGACGGGCACGAAGAAACAACAGGAGACAGACATGCGCATCACCCAGGGAGCCTTCTCCTTCCTGCCCGACCTGACGGACGAGCAGATCGGCAAGCAGATCCAGTATTGCATCGACAATGGCTGGGCGGTGAACATCGAGTTCACCGACGACCCCCATCCCCGCAACACCTATTGGGAGATGTGGGGCATGCCGATGTTCGACGTGAAGGATGCCGCCGGCATCCTGTTCGAGCTGAACCAGTGCCGCAAGGCGCATGCCGGCCGGAATTACATCCGCCTCAGCGCCTTCGACTCGACCCATACGTGGGAATCGGTCCGGCTGTCCTTCATCACGGATCGGCCGGCCGAGGAGCCGGGCTTCGCCCTGGAACGCCAGGAGGTGGACGGCCGGTCCATCCGCTACACGACCCGCGCCTACGCCGCCCAGCGTCCCGAGGGTTCCCGCTACTGAGGACGACCCGAGCAGGCCGTCTTCACGACCGACTGGTTCGCTGATCGACCCGTTTCCTCCCCGGCAGCGAACGAACCGGTCCGGGATACCGCCCCCCGGACCGGTTCTTTTTCCTCCCGTCACGGCCTGTCGCAGAGCCGGCACGGCATCGGAGGCAGTCTTCGCGGCGCCCGCGACGCGGTCGCACCGTTGGGACGACACAGAACGGAGAGATGTCGCATGGATGCCCTGATCGACGATCGTAAGACCGCCCCCGCGAGCGAGGCGGTGGATCTGGCGGCGGAGTTCGCCAGTTCCGGCCTTGGCGAGATGTTCGACGAGCTCGATCGCGACCTCGTCGGCCTCGCGCCCGTGAAGCAACGCCTGCGGGAAATCGCGGCGCTGCTGCTGGTGGATCGCGCGCGGGCACGTTTCGGCCTGTCGGCTACCAGCCCGACGCTGCACATGAGCTTCACCGGCAATCCCGGAACAGGCAAGACGACCGTGGCCCTGCGCATGGCGGAGATCCTTCACCGCCTCGGCTATGTCCGCAAAGGCCATCTCGTCACCGTCACCCGCGACGATCTGGTCGGCCAGTACATCGGCCACACCGCGCCGAAGACCAAGGAGATCCTCAAGCGCGCGATGGGTGGCGTGCTGTTCATCGACGAGGCCTATTACCTCTACCGGCCCGAGAATGAGCGCGATTATGGGCAGGAGGCCATCGAGATCCTCCTGCAGGTCATGGAGAACCAGCGCGACGACCTGGTCGTCATCCTCGCCGGCTATGCCGACCGCATGGAGCGCTTCTTCCAGGCCAATCCGGGCTTCCGTTCGCGGGTCGCCCACCACGTCGACTTCCCCGATTACTCGCAGGGCGAGCTGTTCGCCATCGGCGAACGGATTCTCGCAGGCATGAACTACAAGTTCAGCGCCGAGGCCGGCGAGGTGTTCGCCCGGTATATCGAGCTCCGAACCCCGCAGCCGCACTTCGCCAATGGGCGCTCGATCCGCAACGCCCTCGACCGCGCCCGGCTGCGCCAGGCCAACCGGCTCTTCGCGGCCGGCCGGCCGGTCACCGCCCAGGATCTCGTCACCATCGAGGCCGACGATATCCTGGCGAGCCGTGTCTTCACCGGCGGCATCGACAGTTATCCGCCGTTGAAGCCCTGACGACATCTCGCTTTTCCTCTCCCCGTCGGGGAGAGGGAGCGAACGCGGTCCTTATCCCGAAGATCCGTGGCACGGAAAGGCAAATGCTATGACCACCCCCCTGATCGCCCCTTCGATGCTCGCCAGTGACTTCTCCCGGCTCGGCCAGGAAGTGCGCGATGTCGTCTCGGCCGGCGCCGACTGGATCCATCTCGACGTGATGGACGGCCATTTCGTGCCCAACATCACCTTCGGGCCAGATGTCATCAAGGCGATGCGCCCGCATACCGACAAGCCGTTCGACGTGCACCTGATGATCTCGCCGGTCGAGCCCTATCTGGAGGCCTTCGCCAAGGCCGGGGCCGACATCATCACCGTGCAGGCAGAGGCGACCGACCATCTCGACCGCTGCCTCCAGGTGATCCGCTCGCTGGGCAAGAAGGCCGGCGTCGCGCTCAACCCGGCGACGCCCGAGAGCGCCGTTGCCTATGTGCTCGACAAGGTCGACCTGATCCTCGCCATGACGGTCAACCCCGGCTTCGGCGGCCAGGCCTTCATCGGTGACGTGCTGCCGAAGGTGGAGAAGCTGCGCGCCATGATCGGCGATCGCCCGATCCGGCTGGAGATCGACGGCGGCGTCAACCCCGAGACCGGCGCCCGATGCGTCGCTGCCGGCGCCGACGTGCTGGTGGCCGGCTCCGCCGTTTTCAAGGGCGGGATCGAAGGCTATCGCGCCAATATCACCGCCATCCGCTCGGCCGGCGAACAGGCGCGCGCCAAGGCGGCATGAGGCGATGCGCGCCGAAGCGATCATATTCGACGTCGACGGCACTCTGGCCGAGACCGAGGAGATCCACCGACAGGCCTTTAACGAGACCTTCGTCCGGTTCGGTCTGGACTGGTATTGGGACCGCCCGCTCTATCGCCGCCTGCTCGACATCACCGGCGGCAAGGAACGTATCCGCGCCTTCGTCGTCGATCATCAGCCGCCCGACGGCCTTCGGGGGCTCGAGCGGGTCGGCGAGATGCACGCGACGAAGACGGACATCTATACCGCGCTCATCGCGGAAGGCGCCGCCCGCCTCCGGCCCGGCGTCCTCCGCCTCATCTCCGAAGCAAAGGCCAAGGGAGTGAGGCTCGCCATCGCCACCACGACGAGCCTGCCCAATGTGGAAGCCCTGATCGAGGCCGCTTTCGGCGCGCGCGCCTCCAGCATTTTCGAGGTGATCGGCGCCGGGGACGTGGTGCCGGCGAAGAAGCCGGCGCCGGACATCTACCGCCATGTGCTGGACGAGCTGCGCATGCCGACCTTTGCCTGCATCGCCATCGAGGATTCGCGCAACGGGCTCGATTCCGCGCGGGCCGCCGGCCTGCCGACGCTGATAACGCCCAGCGTCTATACCAGCCACCAGAGCTTTCCCGGCGCGCTGGCCATCGTGCCCGATCTCGACACGCCCCCCGTCTCGCTGGAAACCATCGCGCGATGGCGCGCCGCGGACGCCGGATGGTAGGCGATCGACGCGTTAAACGGCACCACCGCGCGTCGAGGGACTCCCCGCTCGTCGGCCCTGCGTCAATGGCCACCGCCGCCGGCTTTGTTCACCGGACGACTCATCAGCGGAGCGCAGAGGAAGAGCAGGCAAAATAGCACCGTCAACACCAGGAACACGTCGGAAAACGCCATGACTTCCGCCTGGATGCGGACCTGCCCGGCTAACTTCTTCAATGCCGCCAGATCGGCATCCGAACCGAGCGGGGAAAGCGCCTTGGTCATGGAATCGAGCCGCTCGACCGCCGCCGTATTGGCCCATTGAACGCTTTCATGCAGCCGCGCCAGATGCAGGTCCCAGCGGTTGTTGAGCACGGTGTTGATGAGCGCAAGCCCGACCGCGCCGCCGAGATTGCGCATCAGGTTGAACAGGCCCGAGGCGTTCTTGAGCTGCGCCGGCGGCAGCGTGCCGAGCGAGATGTTGTTGATCGGGATCATCGCCAGCATCAATCCGACGCCGCGCAGCACCTGCGGCACCAGCAGCTCCCAAAAATCCCAATCCTTGGTGATGCCGGTCACCTGCCACGTGCCGAGCGCGAAGGCAGCAAAGCCGATGCCGATCATCAGCCGGGGATCCATCTTCGCGACCATCCGTCCGGCGATCGGCGCGGTGAGGAACATGGCGAGGCCGGAGACGAACATCGTCTCGCCGATCATCAGCGCCGAGTAGCCCCGCACGCGTGCGAGATAGAGCGGATAAAGATAGGTCAGGCCGTAGAGGCCGATGCCCATCACGAAGCTGAAGGCCGACCCGACCGAGAAATTGCGGTTGGCGAAGGCCCGCAGGTCCACCACCGGCTCGCGGGCCATGAGCACGCGGGCAAAGAAGGCCAGCGAAGAGACCGCACCGACAATGGCGAAGATGAAGATCGCCCGGTCCTCGAACCAGTCATTGGTCGGCCCCTCCTCCAGCACGAATTCAAGGCTGCCGAGGAAGCCGGCCATGAACAGGAGGCCCCACCAGTCGAAGCGATCCAGCAAATCGAGGTCCGGCTCGTCGAAATCGACCAGCAGCGTGCAGGCGACGACGACGAAGATGCCGGGCACGATGTTGATCAGGAACAGCCAGTGCCAGGAGAACAGGTCGGTGAGATAGCCGCCGATGGTCGGGCCGATGGTGGGGGCCAGCGTCGCCACCAGGCCGATCAGCGGCGTGATGACCGGCTGCTTCTCACGCGGGAACACCGAATAGGCGGAGGCGAAGACAGTCGGGATCATGCCGCCGCCGAGGAAGCCCTGCAGCGCGCGGTAGACGATCATCTGGTCGATGCTGGTCGCCGTGGCGCACAGGAAGCTCATAACGGTGAAGCCGGCCGCCGAGCCGACGAACAGCCAGCGCGTGGAAAGCGCGCGCGACAGGAAGCCCGAAAGCGGGATCATCACCACTTCGGCGATGAGATAGCTGGTCTGCACCCAGGAAATCTCATCGGAGCTTGCGGCGAGACCGGCCTGGATCTCCGCCAGCGAGGCCGAGACGATCTGGATGTCCAGGATCGCCATGAACATGCCGAAGACCATGCAGAGGAAGGCGAACATGCGCCGCCCCTCGGAGGAGGCAGCGCGCCGCGCCGGTCCGGCTGCGATCAGCGCGTCGCTCATCGCAGCCTCCTCAGGCGCCGCCGCGCGTGTCGACGATGGCGTTCACCGACATGCCCGGCCGCAGCTCCGCCTTGGCGCGAGCCGCCTCGTCGAGCTCGATCCGCACCGGGACGCGCTGCACGATCTTGGTGAAGTTGCCGGTGGCGTTCTCCGGCGGAAGCAGGCTGAACACCGAGCCGGAAGCCGGCGCGACGCTCGCCACCCGGCCGTCGAACTCCTCGTCAGGATAGGCATCGACCTCGATCCTCACCTTCTGGCCCGGATGCAGGCGGCCGAGCTGCGTCTCCTTGAAGTTCGCGTCCACATAGACTTGGGTGATCGGCACCAGCGCAGCCAAACGGGTGCCGGCCTGCACCAGCTGGCCGACCTGCACCGCGCGGTTGCCGACGATGCCGTCGAAAGGCGCCCGCACCACGGTGAAATCGAAATTGCGCTGAGCCTGGTCGCGCGAAGTCTTGTTCTCGTCGAGCACGCGGGCAGCCTCGGTCTGCTGTGCCTGCAGCACGGCGATATTCGCCTGCGCCGAGGTGACGGCAGCCTGCGCGGCGTCGACCGCCGCCTGTGCCTTGTCGCGGGCGGCGCGGGCGTTGTCGAGCGTCGCCCGGCTGGAATATTGCGACTTCACCAGCTCGGACTGGCGGTCGAATTCGAGCTGGGTGCGGTTCAGCTCGGCCTGCTCGGAGACGAGCTGGGCCTTGGCCTGGTCGACGCCGGCCTTGCCCGCCTCGACCTGTTGGCCGTAGCGCTCGATGGTTGCCTGCTGGGTGGCGATCTTGGCGTTGGCTGCCTGCAAGACCAGCGCATAGTCGCCATCGTCGATGCGGGCGATGACGTCGCCGGCCTTCACCTTCTGGTTGGTGTCGACGTCGATGCCGACAATATGCCCGCTCACCTTGGCCGCGAGGACCGAGGTGTCGGCACCGACATAGGCGTCGTCGGTGGAGACCATGAAGCGGCCGACGCGCCACCAGTCGAGCCCGTAATAGCCGCCGCCCGCCAGCGCGGCGGCGAGGAGAGCGGCGAACACCACCTTCTTGCGCGAGCGCCGTGGCGGCGCGGCACCGGTGGCGCCCAGCGCGCCGGCTTCCGAGGGAGCCGGATCGGACGGCCGGCGCGCGGTCAGCGGCACCGGCGCCGCGTCGCCCGGGCGTTCAGCCTCGATCACTTCCATCTTCTTCGTTCCCGCCTGAGCCATGGCGTCCTCACGGAGCGTAAACTAAACCGTTCAGTTCAATCTTGCTTTACATATCAAACTAAACCGTTTAGTCAATGGCTTTGACAAAGTTTGCCGGAGCAGCCTATGCAAAGGGCTGGAGAGTGCGATGAGCTCGAGCGAAACCGATACCCGCAGCGCCCCGCGCCCGGAGGCTGAATCCTCCAAGCGCCGCGACATAATCGACGGCGCGCGGCGCGTGTTCTTCGACAAGGGTTTCGACGGCGCCAGCATGGACGAGGTGGCGAAAGCCGCCGGGGTCTCCAAGGCAACGATCTACGTCTATTTCGGCAGCAAGGAAGAACTGTTCGAGGCGCTGGTGCATAATGACCGCGCCCGCTCCGCCGAGCATCTCTTCGAGGTCGACGCGTCGATCGACGACATTTCCGTCCTGCTGCACCGGATCGGCATGTCCTTCATGACGATGATGGTGCAGCCCGATCATATCCGCCTCGTGCGGATGGTGATCGGGGTGGCCGAGAAATTTCCTCGCATCGGCCAGGTCTTCTTCGAGGCGGGCCCATGCCATGGCGGCCGCCGCCTCGCCGACATGCTGCGCCGGCAGGTGGAACTTGGGCGGCTGGAACTCGACGACGACGTCGCGGCCGCGCACATGTTCCTCAACATGTGCCAGGGAAAACTGGTGAAGGGCCAGTTGTTCGGCGACCCGGAGCCGCCGACCGTGGCGCAGATGGAAGCCACGGTCGATCTGGCCGTGCGGGTGTTCCTGAAAGCCTACGGGACGACGCCTGTAGCCTGATGCAAGCGCGCCGCTCAGGCGCACGTGCATCCAGACGTTGCCCCTCCCCCAAGGCGCGGTCTCAGCTCATGTTGAGATCGACATTCTTCAGCGGCAGGTTTCGCACGCGCTTGCCGGTGGCGGCGAAGACGGCGTTGAGCACGGCGGGCGCCGCCACCGCGATGGTCGGCTCGCCCACCCCGCCCCAGAAGCCGCCCGAGGGAACCGTGATCACGTCGACCACGGGCATCTCGTCGAGGCGCACCACGTTGTAGGTGTCGAAGTTCTCCTGCTCGATGCGCCCGTCCTTCACCGTGCACTCGCCATAGAGCATGGCGGACAGCCCATAGACGAAGGAGCCGGCGACCTGCGCCTCGACCTGCTGCGGATTGACGACGTAGCCGGGATCGGTCGCGGCCACGATGCGGTGGATCTTCAGCCGGCCGCCCGTCACCGACACTTCCGCCGCCGCCGCGACATAGCTGCCGAAACCCATGACCTGGGCAAGACCGCGATGGATACCTTCGGCCGGCTTGGTGGTTTCCCAGCCAATGCCCTTGGCGGCGGCTTCCAGCACCGCCAGATGCTTGGGATGGTTCGCCATCAGCTTGCGGCGGAACGCCAGCGGGCCCTGACCGGCGGCGTGGGCCAGCTCGTCGATGAAGCACTCCATGTAGACGGCGTTCTGGTTGAGGTTGACGCCGCGCCAGTAACCCGGCCGGATGTGCGGATTGCGCATCGCATAGTCGATCAGCACGTTGGGGATCGTGTAGCCGAGATGCCCCTCGGGACTATCGGAAAGCAGCCCCTGGTAGATGAAGGGATCGCCATTGCCGGTGATGGCGCCGGGAGCGGCAAAGGTCGCGATCGACTGGCCGGAGATCCGCATGTGCAGGGCCTCGACACCGCCCTTGCCGTCGAGGGTGGCACGGAACCTCGCCTGCGTGACCGGGTGGAAGCGGCCCTGCAGCATGTCCTCCTCGCGGGTCCACATCATCTTCACCGGCGTGCCGGGAATCTGCCTGGCGATCAGCGTGGCCATGCGCAGATAGTCGGTCGCAAGCCGCCGGCCGAAGCTGCCGCCGATGCGCATGACGTGTATCTCGCAGGCTTCCGGCGGCAGGGCGGCCGCGGTGGCGACGGTGCTGAGCGCCGCCTCGGGAACCTGTGTGGGTCCCCACACATCGCAGCGCTCCGGCGTCCAGCGCACGGTGGCGGAGAGCACCTCCATCGGCGCGTGGTTCTGGTAGGGGAAGCTGTAATCGGCCTCGATCACGCGAGAGGCGCCGGCCAGAACGCCCTTGGCATCGCCGGCACTGTTGCCGGTAAACGGCGTGTCGGCTGAAAGCCCCTCGCGCAGCATGGCGGCAATGGTCTCGCTGGAGACCTTCGCGTTAGCCCCCTCGTCCCAGACGATGGGGAGCGCGTCGAGCGCCGTCTTGGCGCGCCAGAAGGTGTCGGCCACCACCGCCACCGTCTCGTCGTCGACCCGCAGGACATGCTTCACGCCGCGCAGGCCGGATATGGCGGCCGCGTCGAAGCTCACGAGCTTGCCGCCATGGACCGGGCAGGCCTTCGGCACCGCCACCAGCATGCCGGGCATCGTGTAGTCCATGCCATAGACCAGCGATCCGTTCAGCTTGTCGGCGGTGTCGAGGCGCTTCAAGGGCTGCCCGGCAATGGTCCAGTCCTTCGGGTCCTTGAGCGGGACCTCGGCAGGCGGCGCGATCCTGTTCGCCGCCTCGGCGACGGCGCCATAGGTGGTGGAGCGCCCGCTGGCGGCGTGGGTGATCACGCCCTTGGCAACGGTGCAGTCCGCCGGCGCCACGCCCCAGCCCTGGGCCGCCGCCTGCACCAGCATGATCCGCGCCGCCGCCCCGCCGGAGCGTACATAATCGTGCGACCCGCGGATGGCGCGCGAGCCGCCGGTCGACTGCGCGCGCCACACATTGGCGCGGCGCTTGTTCTCGCCCGGCTTCACCAGTTCGAAGCGCACCTTGTCCCAGTCGCATTCGAGCTCCTCGGCGACGAGCTGGGCGAGGCCGGTGAGCGAGCCCTGCCCCATCTCGATGCGGGCGATGCGGAGGATCACGGTCTCGTCCGGCTGGATCACCACCCAGGCATTGACCTCCGGCGCCGCCGTCTGCGCGATGGCCTGCCTCGGTAGCGGGAACGAGAAGCCGAGGGTGAAGGTGCCGGCCGCGGCGCCGGCGCCGACGATGAAGCCGCGACGGGAGAGGCGGACATGGGTGGCGGACGTCCTGGTCTGTGACGGCATCATCATGGCCCTCTCCCTCAACCCTTGTTCGCGGTCATGCGCTCGGCGGCGAGCTTCACGCCGGCCAGCACGCGCGGATAGGTGCCGCAACGGCAGATATTGGTGATCTCGGCGCGGATATCGTCGTCGCTCGGGTTCGGATTCTGCGCCAGCAGCGAGGACGCGGCCATGATCATGCCGACCTGGCAATAGCCGCATTGCGCGACGTCGAGCTCGGCCCAGGCCTGCTGCACCGGGTGCGGCTTGTCGGCGCCGAGGCCCTCGATGGTGACGATCCTCTGGTCCTCGGTCACCGCGCTGACCGGCAGCGCGCAGGACCGCGTCGCCACGCCGTCGAGATGCACCGTGCAGGCGCCGCACTGGGCGACGCCGCAACCGTATTTGGTGCCGGTCAGGCCGACATGCTCGCGTATGGCCCACAGCAGAGGCGTGTCGTCCTCGACATCGACCTCGACCACCCTTCCGTTGATGTTCAGCTTCGTCATCTCGCTCGCGCTCCCGGCTTGAGGATGAAGTGTTTCAGCTAGTTGGGGGTCGCCAATCCAGAGAGATAGGCGACGATGCTGGCCCGGTCGGCTGCATTGGTGACCGAGACCGTCATGGTCGTGCCGGAGACCATCGCGCGGGGATTGGCGAGGAAGGTGCCGAGCTGCGCCGCGTCCCAGGTCAGCCCGATATCCTGCATGGACTTGGAATAGCGGGCGCCCTCGACGCTCCCGGCCTTACGGCCGACGATGCCGGCGAGCGTCGGGCCGATCCGGTTCTGTCCCGGCTGCACGGTGTGGCAGGCCCCGCAGCGCTGGCGGAACAGCCGCTCGCCCGCCGCCGCATCCTGGGCGGCCGCCAGGCCAGGCACGAGCAGAGGCAACACAATAATACTCAAGTAAACGGCAACGCTCTTCACGTTCATTCAGTTATCCTGCTTCGATCAAGATCGCAGAAGGGCGTTGACGCCAGGAAATCGCGCATCAGATTGCGATTACATGTTCTCTCTGGACGACAAACGTCCACCGGCGCACAGTCCACCAGCCCTCGGAATCGATAGGCGTTACGTTAGCGCAGGTGGTTGCAGGCGATTAGGCGGCAAAGGCCGCATAAGCCTATATCCGCGGTTCATGAATGCTGCGGCTTCGGATTGCTCGTCGCGTCAACGTCGAGGCGCCACACAAGCGGTCGCGACCACTTGCCGTTGTCATCCACGGTAGCGGAGCGCCTCCACCAGCACCGCGAAGGCGGCCGAAGGCTGGCGCCGGCTGGGATAATAGAGGTGATAGCCCGGAAATGACGGGCACCAGTCTTCCAGCACGCGGACAAGACGCCCGTCCGCGAGATGCGCTTCGACCCGGTCCTCCATGACGAAGCCAAGGCCAAAGCCGGCGGTGGCGGCGCGGATGATCGCGCCCGTGTTGTTGAAGGTCAGTTGCCCCTCGACGCGGACGCGAACCTCGCGGCCATCCTTCTCGAGTTCCCAGGCATAAAGGCCTCCCGCGCTCAGCATGCGCTGATTGATGCACTGGTGTTCCGCCAGATCATGCGGGGTACGGGGAGGCGGCCGTCTCTCGAAATATGCCGGCGAGCCGACCACCACCAAACGCAGTTCCGGGCCGATCCGCACCGCGACCATGTCCTTGGCCAGCGCTTCGCCCAGCCGGACACCGGCATCGAATCGCTCGGAGACGATGTCGGTCAGGCTGGAGTCGATGCTGAGCTCGACATGGATGTCGGGATATCCGGGCAACAGCTTCTCAAGAGCCGGCCACAGCACGGTTTTAACGGCGTGGTCGGATGCGGTGATGCGAATCGTGCCCGCCGGTTTCTCGCGCAGCTCGCTCAGCGAGGCGAGCTCGCTGCCGATGCTGTCCAGCGCCGGCCTCAGCGTGCCGAGCAGCCGCTCGCCGGCCTCGGTCGGTGCGACGCTGCGGGTGGTGCGGGTCAGGAGGCGCACGCCGAGCTGCGTCTCCAGCCGTCGGATCGTGTGGCTCAGCGACGACTGGGAGGTGCCAAGTCTGGCGGCGGCACGGGTGAAGCTTCTCTCTTCCGCCACGGTGAGGAAGGCGTTGAGATCGACCAGGTCCTCGCGCCGCATTCATGAGCTCCGGATATAGCTCCGTGCGGTTTATACCAATTTCCTCCCGGAATACCTCACGACTAGGTTATCGGCCGCGATCGTCGTACCGGGGACGCGGCGGCGACCGGCCCCGGCACCGCTCATCAACCCGGATTGGCGTTGGTCGGTCGCGGCTCTGCAAGGTATTCTGCGTCGGAAACCTGCTCCAGCCAGGTGACGGCGCTTCCGTTGAGCGCTTCGGCAACCGCGAAATGCGTCATCGCCTCGTCGGCTGCCGCTCCATGCCAATGCCGCACATTCGGCGGGATCCAGACCACGTCGCCGGGGCGGACTTCGACGATCGAGCCACCCTGCTTCTGCACCCAGCCGCGACCGGAGACGATGAACAGCGTCTGCCCGAGCGGATGGGTGTGCCAGGCCGTCCGCGCCCCGGCGGCGAAGGAAACGGTTCCGCCGCCGATCCGCGCCGGCTCGTCGCCCTGATATCGGCCGGTGACCCGCACCTCGCCGGTGAAGTTGGCGGCGGGACCCGGAGTACCGCTGCTGGCCGGCGCGGCGCGGGTGATCCGCAGGTCGGCTTCCACCGGTGCCGCCGCGGCTTCCCGGCTGGCGAAAACCCGCTGGAGGACGGGTACCGCCGACATCGCACGGGGCCAGCCAGCGTAGAACGCGGCATGCGCCGGCACCTCGGCCGCCTGTTCGCGCGTCAGCCCGTTGTCCATGGCGCGATTGGCATGGAACGGAAGCTGCTCCGGCTGGCCGATGGCGATCAACGCCGCCATGGTGACGAGGCTGCGGTCGCGCGGCGAAAGATCCGGCCTCTGCCACAGATCGCCGAACAGCACGCGGTTGGTCAGTTCGGCCAGCGCGGGGGCCGTCGGGGCCACATTGGCCTCGACGGTCGCGGTGCGGGCGGCTTCCGCCGCCGCCTCCAGCTCGATCCGCGCCGCCGTGCTGTCGGTGACCGGGCCGATCTTGCGCTCGTCGAACACCTTCTTGGTCTCGGCGACGGCCGAGATCGCGTTCGGCCAGCCGGAGTAGAAGGCGAGCTGGGTGATGAGTTCGCCAATCTCTTCCGGCTTCACGCCATTGTCGAGCGCCCGGCGGACATGCCCGCCAATCTGCGCCGTCTTGCCGGTGGAAACGATCGCGGAGACGGTGACGAGGCTGCGGTCGCGCGGCGCGAGGTCCTCGCGCAGCCAGACCTCGCCGAACAGGACATCGTCGGTGAAATGACCGAGGCCGGGCGCCACCTCGTACACGGCCGGCGGGGCGACGCGGCGCCGGGTCTCCTGGGCCTCGGCCGCTGTCGCGGCAAGGGCCGAGAGCGCAAGGCTGGCAGCAATGCTCTTCATGCGAGCACCTCCTTCGATTGTGCGGGAATTCTGGTTTCGGTGGTCATGGCCGGTGGGGAAGCCCGGCAACCGGGGACGAACTGCGCCTGCGCCTCTGGATCAGGGCGAGGGTGTAATGTGCGAGCACGGCGTAGAGGCCGACGATCGACAGGTAGTTCACGAAGAAGCGCGGCGTCTCCTCGTTGAAATCCCACATGTCGAGCGTGTAGCGCAGGAAGAGCTTCGAGCCGAAGGTCATGCCGAAAGAACTCTGCACCCCCAGAATCGCAATCGCGCCGGTACATGCGCGCAACAACCATGTGTGCGCCGCACTCCTCGTCGTCATGCCGAGCGCATTGCGCACCGCGTTCATGACGATGGGCCAGTTCAGACCGAGATGAATGCCGAGAATAGCCACGGCCCAATAGGCGGCTAGCTTGTGAAGCTCGCGTAGAGCGAAGTCGTCGTCGAGCTCCACGACGCTGAACAGCGAGCGCGAGATCGTCAGGCTGGTGACGACCAGCACCAGCATGACGGCGAGGAACGACAGATTGACCGCGATGCCGATCCGCCGCCGGACATCGTGCCGGCCATTGAAAAGCGCGGCATACCAACGCCGGTTGAAGGCGGCATGTACGAGGAGCAACAGGAACAGGCCGGCACCGATCAGCTCATGCGCAAGATTGTCCAGCCAGTAATAGGCGAGCCCGGCGAGCAGCAACCCCGCCGCAAGGAAATCAAGCGCCAGACGCAACAGGAACCTGTAGCTCACGGTCTGCCCTTCGAGTTCGGTATTGCGCTACGGGCCGCTCGGCCATCCATGAAGACCGCTTTTTGCCGGCCTACTCGAACTCCACCATGTCTCTGAAGGTGAACATGTATTCGCTGTCCGCCCGCGACTGGTGGCAGGACTGGCAGCGGGAGGTGCTCTCGTTCATGTTGATCGAGCGGTCGGGCCAGAACCACTGGAACTGCCAATCGCCGGTACTCCGGCGCGGCTCGAAATCCCCTCCCCAGCCCTCGCCCTTCTGCATGATGAAGTATCGATAGATCTTGCCGTCCCGGTAATCGACCAGAATGACATGCGTGCCGGCCGGCACCGGCTGGCCGTTCTTGACCGCCTCGATCGCTTCGCGGCTGGTCAGCATGCGCTCCGTGACCTCGCCGCGGGTGACGGTCGTGAAGTGGACCAGTTGATCGATGTTCTCGGGAAACACGACACGATTGCTCTCGGCGCTCACCTGCCAGCCGACGAGCGTCGCGATGCCGAGTACAGGAGCGATCAATGCCAGGCGCCGTACGATGGTTCTCATGCGTTTCCTCAGCTCAGCCATAGGGTGGTGGCCGATGGCGTCCGGGTTGCGCCCGCGTCTCAATGCACATCCGCACGGTCGCGAGCGGGCATGAGCCGCGTGCACAGCAGGCTCCCGATGCCGGTGATCGCGATCACCCAGCCCATCGGCCATGGCGTGCCGTCGGCGAAGGCTCCGACCAGCGCGGAACCGACGATGCCGCTGCCATAATGGATCGCGCCGATCAGTGCGGAGACCGCTCCGGCGCGATCGGGGAAGCCGGACAGCGCACCCGCGATCGAGTTCGCGACGATGAAGCCGGTCGCCGAGACGAATATGAACAGCGGAACGACCAGCCCCCAGAGTCCGCCCCAGCCCGTACCGGCCGAAACCGCAACGAGCACGCCCGAACATGCGGCTGCCGCGGTGCCGGCCGCCAGCAGCCGGTCGCTGCCGAAGCGCATCACCAGCCGCGCATTGACGAGGTTGGTCGCCATGATGCCGACGATGCCGATAGCGAACAGCACCCCGTAGAGTTCGGCCGGCACATGATGATAGGTGATGTAGGCGAAGGGCGTGCCGGCGATATAGGCGAACATGCCGCCATAGAAGAAGCCGCCCACCCCCGCATAGCCCAGCAGGCGACGATGGCGCAGCAATTCGCCATAACGATGCAGGGCTCGTCCCAGCGGGGCATGGTTGCGTTGTCCGGGAGGCAGCGTCTCCGGCAGCAGCAGCACCGCCACGAGGGTGGCGAGCCCGACGCCAACCAGCACCCAGAATATCGCGTGCCATCCGGCAAGGGCGAGAATCTGCCCGCCGACGAGCGGGCCGATGAGCGGCGCGATCGCCATCACCGTCATCAGCGTGGACATCATCTGCGCGGCGCGAGGCCCCTCGTAGAGGTCTCGAACCATCGCGCGCCCCAGCACGACCCCGGCGCTGGCACCGACCGCCTGCACGATGCGCCAGCCGATCATCGTCCAGGCGTCATATGACAGCGCGCAGCCGGCCGAGCCGATGACGAAAAGCACCAGCCCGATAGCGACCGGAAGGCGGCGGCCATAGCGGTCGCTGATCGGCCCCCACAGGAGCTGGCCCAGGCTGAAGCCGATGAGATAGCCCGAAACCGTCAGTTCGATCGTGCCGCTGTCCGCGCCGAGCGACCGGCCCATGACCGGCATGGCCGGCAGATAGAGGTCGGTCGAGATCGAAGCGAAGCCCATCAGCGCGCTCAAGGTCCCGAGCATGCGCCAACCGTGGCGGGCGGCCTCCGTCCGTGCCGGGGCGCTGGAGCCGACCGCAGCGGCGGCCTCGACGGCATCGCCAGGGAAAATGTCCGCGGCAATCGGGACGTCGTCGATCGCAGCGGTCTCGGCGTCCTCTTCCTCCGGTCGGCGGTCGAACATCGGCGTCACAATTCCTGCGCGGTGGGGCGGAACAGGATCTCGTTGACGTCGACGTCCTCAGGCTGGCTGATCGCGAAGGCGACCATGCGCGCAAAGCTGTCCGCCGGTATGGCGTAGGCTTCGTAGAACGCCTCGATGCCCTTGGCGACGTCGGCCTCGGTGATGCTCTGCGGCAGTTCGGACTGCACGGCGCCCGGCGAGATGATGGTGGTGCGGATGTTGTAGGGCTTCACCTCCTGGCGCAGCCCTTCCGACAGCATGCGCACCGCCGCCTTGGTGGCGGCATAGACCGCGCTCCCCGGGCGCACCTTGTGGCCGGCGACCGAGGACACGTTGATGATGTGGCCGCTCTTCTGGCTGGTCATGTACGGCAGCGCCGCGGCGATGCCGTAGAGCACGCCCTTGAGATTGACGTCGATCATCCGGTCCCAGTCGCCGATCTTGCCGCGCTCCAGCGGCGAGTGCGGCATGAGGCCAGCATTGTTGATAATGACGTCGACCCGCCCGTGCGCGGCGACCGCCGCGTCGACAAGGCGCTTCACCTGAGCCGGATCGGTGACGTCGGTCTCGACGGCGGCAGCGGCGGGCAGACCGATCTCGGTCGCGAGCGCCTGGAGCCGGTCGAGCCGGCGCGCGCCGAGGACGAGCCGGGCTCCCTCGCGCGCGAGATGGCGGGCCGTCGCTTCGCCGAGCCCGCTGCTCGCGCCGGTGATGACGACGACTTTGCCGTCGATGTTCTGCGACATGATGAGTCCCAATCGTGAAAAGCGGTGCCGCGCCAAGCGCGGCACCGGTCGGCCGGAGTTCAGCGGCCGGTGGTCGCCATGAGCTGCTCGGGGTAGCGCTCGCCCTCCACGTCGATCTCGGCAAGCGCCCGTCGAATCTCGGCGATGTCGGCCTCGGTGAGCACGACGTCCGCGGCGCCGAGATTTTCCTCCAAGCGGTGAAGCTTGGTCGTGCCGGGGATCGGCACGACCCATGGCTTTTGGGCCAGCAGCCAGGCGAGCGCGATCTGGGCGGGGCTGGCCCGCTTCTCGCCGGCGATGCGCTTCAGCAGATCGATAAGCGCCTGGTTCTTCTCCATGGCCTCGGGCGTGAAGCGCGGCAGGATCTTGCGGAAATCGTTCTCGCCGATCTTGGTGTCCTTGCCCATCGTACCGGTCAGGAAACCCTTGCCGAGCGGGCTGTAGGCGACAAGGCCGATGCCGAGCTCCTCGCATGCCTGGAGAATGCCGTTGGTCTCGGGGCCACGGGTCCAGAGCGAATATTCATTCTGCAGCGCCGAAACGGGCTGCACCGCGTGCGCGCGGCGCACGGTCTGCGCGCCCGGCTCGGACAGGCCGAAATGCTTCACCTTGCCCGCAGCGATCAGCTCCTTGACCGCCCCGGCGACATCCTCGATCGGGACATCGGGATCGACACGGTGCTGGTAGAAGAGGTCGATGACCTCGATGCCGAGCCGCTTGAGCGACGCGTCGCAGACCTCGCGAATGTGCTCGGGCCGGCTGTTCATGCCCGCCATTTTGCCGTCGACGATATTGAAGCCGAATTTGGTGGCGATCACCACGTCGTTGCGAACCGGCCGCAGAGCCTCGCCGACGATCTCCTCATTGGTGAAGGGACCGTAGACCTCGGCGGTGTCGAAGAAGGTGACGCCGAGATCGACCGCTGCATGGATGAGCCGGATGCTGTTCTCCTTGCTCAGCGCATGGCCGTAGCTGAAATTCAGCCCCATGCAGCCGAAGCCGATGGCGGAAACTTCAAGACCGCCCCTTCCAAGTACCCGTTTCTGCATTGCTCGCCTCCGACACGTTACCGGCAACGGCCATTGCGTCGGCATTGGCCATTGCGTCGGAATGCAGGATAGACCGGGCAACGCTGATCAATTAGCCGCCATAAACCGCATGAAGTGATATCGGCGGTTCATGAATGCGTGGGCCAGCCGTGACGACCGAAGCGTTCGTCACCGGCAACGTCGCAAGCGGCGCGTCTTGTTCCGAGAGACGAGTCTTGACCTGCCGACGTGATGGAGCCCGATAATTGGCGGACCCACCCATGCGATTTTTGCATGGCTAAAGCCTGTATCTGGAATTGTACTTATTTATAACTTCGTTGAGTCGGGCGGGACGGTTCGGCAGCGATCACCAGAGCGGGATGCGATGCGATCTTCCAGTCCTTCCGGTTTCACACGCCGCAAGCTCCTCACCTCGACGGCAATGGCCGCGCTGCTCGCCACAAGCGGCAAGGTGTTCGGCGCGGTGGTCAGCGGCACCCAGCCCTTTGCGCCTTTCGATTATTCGCCGCCGGAAACATTGCCGGGCGGTCGCTGGTATTTCTTCTCCCCGGAGGAAACGCGCGCCGTCGAGGCGATCGTCGAGCGACTGATCCCGGGTGACGACCTCAGCATCTCGGGCAAGGACGCCGGTTGCGTGGAATTCATCGACCGGCAGCTCGCGGGTTCCTACGGGTCCTACGAGCGGCTCTACATGCAGGGCCCTTTCCAGAACGGCACGCCCGAGCAGGGAGACCAGTCCGAGTTCGCTCCGCGCGATCGCTACCGCAAGGGGCTCGCGGCGCTCGACGCCTATTGCCGGACCAACCATTCGAAACCCTTTGCCGAGCTGCCGGGCGAGACCCGCGACGAGATCCTTTCCGGGCTCGAGGCCGGCAAGATCGAGCTCCCGGGCTTCGACGGCAAGCTGCTGTTCGAGACCGTGCTCGGCAACACGATGGAGGGCTTCTTCGCCGACCCGATCTATGGCGGCAACAAGGAGATGGTGTCCTGGAAGATGCTGGGGTTCCCCGGCGCGCGGTACGACTACCGCGACTATGTCGAACGTCACAACGAGAAGCTCGACCTGCCGCCGCTGTCCATTGCCGGCCGGCCGGAATGGAAGACGAGGGGCTAGGCCATGGCAACGAAACTCCCCCGCAAGGACGTCGTGGTCATCGGCCTCGGCTGGGCCGGCTCGATCATCGCGAACGAGCTGACCGACGAAGGGCTCGACGTGATCGCGATCGAGCGTGGTCCGTGGCGCGACACCGCGCGCGACTTCAACATCGCGACCGCCGCCGACGAATTGCGCTACAACCAGCGTCAGGAACTGATGGTGCGCACCGCGCAGAACACCATCACGGCGCGCAACAACGCCTCCCAGACGGCGCTCCCGATGCGGAACTGGGGCTCGTTCCATCCCGGCAACGGTACCGGCGGCGCCGGCAACCACTGGGCCGGCATCTCCTTCCGCTTCGGCCCGAGCGACTTCCGGCTGAAGAGCTATCTCGCCGAGAAATACGGTGCCGCCGCCATTCCCGACGAGCTGACGCTCCAGGACTGGGGCACCGACTGGGACGAGATGGAGCCGCATTATACCGCCTTCGACCGCCTCGCCGGCCTCTCGGGCAAGGCGGGCAACCTGAAGGGCGTGATCCAGGAGGGCGGCAATCCGTTCGAGGGGCCGCGCTCGGAGGAATACCCCACGAAGCCGATGAAGCAGCCCTATGGCCCGGTGCTATTCGCCGACGCCGCCCGCAAGCTCGGCTACAAACCCTTCCCGGTGCCCTCCGCGCTATTGTCCGAGCCCTATACCAACCCGCTCGGCGTCACCATGGGGCCGTGCACCTTCTGCGGCTTCTGCACCAATTACGGCTGCGCCAACTATTCCAAGGCGAGCGCGATAACCACGGTGCTGCCGGCACTGGTACGCAAGTCGAACTTCACCGCGGTGACCAATTCCGAGGTGCTGCGCGTCACGCTCGACCGCTCCGGCACGCGGGCGACCGGCGTCGTCTATGCCGACACCTCCGGCCAGGAATGGGAACAGCCCGCCGACCTCGTGGTGGTCAGCGCCTTCACCTTCGAGAATGTGCGGCTGATGCTGCTCTCGGGGGTCGGCAAGCCCTACGATCCGGCCTCGAACACCGGCACCACGGGGCGCAACTACTGCTACCAGACGGCCAACGGCGTCCAGATGTTCTTCGACGACAAGAACTTCAACTCCTTCATCGGCGGCGGCGCCGTCGGCATGGGAATCGACGAGTTCAACAACGACAATTTCGACCATTCCGGCCTCGGCTTCTTCGGCGGCGGCTCCATCCGCGTGACGCCGATCGGCGCCGCGCCGATCGCCAGCCGCCCGGTGCCGCCCGGCACGCCGCGCTGGGGCTCGAAATGGAAGAGCGAGACGGTGAAGGCCTATCTGAGCACCATCAGCATCGGCTGCGAGGCGTCGAGCTATGCGACCCGCGGCAACTATCTCTCGCTCGACCCGACCTACAAGGACCGGCTCGGCCGGCCGCTGCTGCGGGTCACCTTCGACTTCCCCGAGAACGACCTGAAGATGGCTCAGTACTGCACCTCCAAAGTCGCCGAGATCGCCCGTGCCATGGGGCCGCGCCAGATCGTGGAGCGGCCGATGAAGGGGCACTGGAACACGGCTCCCTACCAGTCCTCGCATGTGGTGGGAGGGTTCGTCATGGGCACGGACCCGACGACGAGCTCGGTCAATAAATACCTCCAGACCTGGGACGTGCCGAACCTGTTCGTGGTCGGCGCCTCCGCCTTTCCGCAGAACCCCGGCTACAACCCGACCGGCACGGCGGCAGCGCTCGCCTTCAAGGCGGCGGACGCCATCCGCAACCTCTATCTGAAGGCGCCGGGCGCGTTGGTGCCGGCATGAGGAAGGCCGCTTTCCTCGTCGTCGCGGCCCTCGCCGGCATCGGGGGTATCGCGCGGGCGGGCGATCCGAGCGATTTCGTCACGGTCGAGCGCGGCCGCTATCTGGCGGTGCTGGGAGACTGCGCCGCCTGCCACACGGCGCCGGGCGGCAAGCCCTTTGCCGGCGGCGTGCCGATCGAGACGCCGTTCGGCCGGCTCGTCGGCGCCAACATCACGCCCGATCCCGAGACCGGCATCGGCAAATGGACGCCGGAGGATTTCCAGCGCGCCATGTCGGAGGGTGTCGCCAAGGGCGGCTACCATCTCTACGGCGCCATGCCCTACACGGCCTATACGAAGGTGACGGCCGCGGACAACGCGGCGCTGTTCGCCTATCTCAAGACGATCGAGCCGGTGAGCAACGAGGTCGAAACCAACCAGTTGCCCTTCCCCTTCAGCATGCGCCTCAGCCTCTTTGGCTGGAACCTGCTGAACTTCTCGAAGGGTGAATACGTCCCCGACCCCAAGCAGAGCGCCGAGTGGAACCGCGGCGCCTATCTGGTGCAGGGCCTCGGCCATTGCGGCACCTGCCATACGCCGAAGAACGTCCTCGGCGGCGACAAGGCCGGCGAGGAGCTGCGTGGCAATGTGGTCGACGACTGGCTCGCGCCCGACATCACCGGCAACGCGCATGAGGGTGTCGGCAAATGGTCGGTCGATGAGCTGGTCCAGTATCTGAAGGACGGCGCCAACCGCTACGACATCGCCTCCGGTCCGATGGCGGACGTGGTGGAGAAGTCGTCGAGCCATTGGACGGATGCCGATCTCAAGGCGGTGGCGGTCTATCTCAAGAAGGTTGGCGGCTCCGCTGCCGCCCCACCCGCCCCGCTTGCTGCGGGCGATCCGCGCATGGCGGCAGGCAAGGCGATCTATGACGATCGCTGCTCGGGCTGCCATATCGGCAATGGCGAAGGCATAGCCGGGCTGTTCCCGAAGCTGGCGGACACGCCCTTGGTGAGCAATGCCGATCCGTCCTCGCTGGTGCGCGTGGTGCTCGCCGGCAGTCGGGCCGGGACCACCGACGCCCGTCCGACGGGACCGTCCATGCCGTCCTTCGCCTGGAACCTGAAGGACGACGACGTCGCCAATGTGCTCACCTATGTGCGCAACAACTGGGGCAATGCCGCCCCGCCGGTGACGGCCGATGAGGTGGGCAAGCTGCGGGGCGCACTGCAACCCTAGAATGCCTGTACGGATCGAGGCATGCAGCGGGGATTTTCGACCGCCGGAGGTTGGAGATGTTCAGGCGGCGAGAAGGCGGATCGGAACGTCGCCTCCGTCGCTCTCGCCATCGGCCTGGCCTGGTAAAAGCCGTCCGCACCACCGAACGGGCGGCACCGTTCGGCCTTCCGTCTAGAGTTCCTCGTAGCGCGCCGGGTCCTGGTCGAAGGTGCGCCCATTCGGGTGCGCCAAGGCGGCAATCGACGACATGTCCTCGGACGAAAGCTCGAAATCGAAGATCGACAGGTTCTCGACCTGCCGCTCCCGGCTCGCCGCCTTGGGCAGCGGCACCGCATTGAGCTCAACATGCCAGCGCAGGATCACCTGGGGAATCGTCCTGCCGAGGCGTTCGGCGATCGCCTCGATCGTCGGGTCCCGGAGAAGCTGGTTCGCGCGGCCGAGCGGGCTCCAGGACTCGGTGACGATGCCGTGGGCCTTGTCGAAGGCGCGCTGCTCGGCCTGCGGAAAATAGGGGTGCAGTTCCACCTGGTTGATGGCCGGAGCCACGCCGGTCTCGCCGATGATCTTTTCTAGATGCACCGGCAGGAAGTTGCAGACGCCGATCGAGCGGACGAGGCCGCGCTTGCGCGCCTCGATCAGCGCCCGCCAAGCCTCAACATAGAGACCCTTGCTCGGGTTGGGCCAGTGGATCAGGTATAGGTCGTAATAGTCGAGCTGGGCGCGGTAGAGCGATTCCTCGATGGTGGCGATGGCTTCGTCATATCGATGATGCCGTCCCGGCAGCTTGGAAGTCACACGCAGTTCCGCGCGCGGGATGCCCGCCTGCCGGACGGCTTCGCCGAGCGCGCCCTCATTCTCGTAGTTAAACGCTGAATCGAGCAGCCGATAGCCGTTGCGGATGGCGCTCACCATCCCCGCGACACCCTCGGCGCCGTTCAGCCTGTAGGTGCCGAAACCAACCCTCGGCAGGATCGTATTGTCGTTCAATGTGATGCTGGGGATGTCGACATGGGACATGATGCATTCCTTTTCTTGTAGGCATGCGCGCCGGCGACGGGCGCACGGAGACTACGCGGTGAAACGCCGTTCCGCCGACGCCTTGAAGGCGGGGAGACCGAATTTGTGGCCGAGCGCTTCGGGATCGCGTCAGGCGCCATGCCATAGCGTGGAGATCGGGCCGCCCGCCCCGGCGACGGGATCGGTGTCGGGGAATGGCAAGGTGGCCATGCGTTTCAGCATCTGCAGCGATGCCGCTTCGCGGCAGAGGTCGGGGCTCTGGCCCGGCGGGTAGGCGCCGACCACCAGGAAACCGGAGCTCGCCTCCAGGTGGCAATGACCCGTGCCCACCGGCAAGAGCGCGACATCCCCGGCCCTGACGGTGACCTCGTGCCCGCCCGGTCCACCGAGCATCAGTCGCGCGGTGCCGCCGGCGAAGCCAAGCACTTCATGGGCGGTCGAATGATAATGGTGGAAGGAATAGACGCCGTTGCGCCACGCCGCCGGCCAGCCGTTGCGGTCGAATGTGGCTTCGAAGGCGGATGCCGGGTCGTCCCCCGAAACCGGAACCGCACCGCGATAGAGCAGGACCGGAAGCTGTGAATTGTTCGGCATCCAGCCATTGGGGTCGAGCTGCAGCACCTCCGGCTTCACCGGGGCGGCGCCTTGCGCCAGCACAGGCGGCGCGGCTCCGGCAATGCCGAGGCCGGTAAGCAAGATGTTGAAATGGCGCCTGTCGATGTCGTTCATGGAAGGTCTCCTTTCGGAACGGAGTCCGCCTCACTCCTTCGGGAGCGTGACGGCGGCGAGACCGGCATCCCGGCCTGCGAGGTCGCCAATGGCGGACCAATCGAGCGTCTCGCCGCCATGGGCCAGCAGCGTCAGGAACCGATCTCTCAGAAGGCTCGCAAGCGGCAGCGGCACACGCAGATCCTCGGCGGCGGCGAGCACGAGCCGGATGTCCTTCTGCCCGAGCGATGCCGCAAAACCGGCGGGCTCGAACTTCCGGTCTGCGATCGCCGCGCCGTAGGTCCTGTAGACCGGTGCACCGAACAGCGTCGAGGTGAGGATCTCGAAATACTGCCGCCTGTCGACGCCGCCCTTGTCGACGAGCGCCATGGCCTCGCCAAGGGTTTCGATCACCGAAGCGATCAGGAAGTTGCCACTGAGCTTGACGAGGTTGGCGGCCTTCGGGGTCTCGGAGATGACAAAGGTCCGCTGCCCGATGGCATCGAGGACTG
Organism: Ancylobacter sp. GW821-FHT10E12; assembly: GCF_058809335.1. Classification (NCBI taxonomy): domain Bacteria; kingdom Pseudomonadati; phylum Pseudomonadota; class Alphaproteobacteria; order Hyphomicrobiales; family Xanthobacteraceae; genus Ancylobacter; species Ancylobacter sp. GW821-FHT10E12. The sequence goes on from NZ_JBXASN010000010.1 coordinate 151,611, forward strand.
GACCGACCGCTTCCACCGCCTTGCGGGCACCGGCGGCGACCACGAAGAGAGCGCCGGCTGCGGCGACGTCGGGGCGGCCGAACACGGGGGCCGAGACGTAGCCCTGCCCCGCATCGGCGTGAGCGGCTTCGAGCTCCTCCGCCAGCGCCACACTGATCGTGCTCGACGAGATATGGACCGCACCTCCCGGCAGGGAGGCAAGGACCCCGGCCTTGCCGAAGACGACGTTCCGCACGGCTTCGTCATTCGCCAGCATGGTGAAGACGACGTCGCCCCGGCAGGCCTCGCCGATTTCGGCGGCAATGACGGCTCCTTTTCCGGCCAGAGGCTCGGCCCGCGCCCGTGTCCGGTTGTAGACGGTGACCTCGTGGCCGGCCTTCAGCAGGTTCTCAACCATGCCGGTGCCCATATGGCCCAATCCGATGAAGCCGATCTTCATAGCCGCAATCCTCTTCGGTTCCGGTGGTGACTGAACCCGTGGCCCGGCATCGAAATGCCGCAATGCGATATGCCCCTTCGCACAAGCAAAAATAATGGGGTAAATCGGAAGGGACCTTTCTGAAAATGGGGGCAATCGATGCGCGACGTCGCCGAGATCGATGTCTTCCTCGAAGTGGTGCGCCAGGGCGGAATCTCCGCCGCCGCGCGTCGGATAGGCATAGCGCCGTCGGTGGTGGCCGTCCGCATCAGCAATCTGGAGAAGCGGCTGGGCGTGCGGCTGCTGGCGCGCACGACCCGCCGCCAGTCGCTGACCGAGGCAGGGATCCTCTACTACGAGGAGGCGAGCCGGATCGCGTCGGAGCTCCGACATCTCGAGCAACGTGTCGCCGAGAATGCCGTATCAGCCAGCGGCTCCCTGCGCGTCACCGCACCGACGCCGATCGGGCGATGCTGGATCGCTCCGTGCGTGGCGCGCTTCGCAGCCCGCTACCCTGATATTTCGGTGCATCTTACCCTGGAGGATCGCTTCGCCGACATTGTCGACAAAGGCTTCGATATCGCTATCCGCGGCGGGTCGAGCGTCGATTCGAGCCTGACCGGCCACAGGCTCTTCGAGAGCCGCCGCGTCGTCGTCGCGAGCCCGGCCTATCTCGCGCGCCACGGAACGCCGCATACGCCCGACGAGCTTGCCCGGCACCGGTGCCTCGTCTTCAACGGAGCACCGCATTTCCATTCGGAATGGCGTTTCGGGCGTGGGGAAGCCGCGCGCAACATGCGGATCACCGGCACCCTCGCCAGCACCAGTTCCGACCTGCCGGTGATGTGGGCGCTGGAAGGCCTTGGCGTCACCCAGAAGTCCTGGTGGGAAGTCGCCGAGCACGTTGATGCCGGCCGGCCGGTGACGATCCTGGAGCGCTTCGAGCCAGATCCCGCCGTCTTCTTCGCGATCCACCCCGTCAGCCGCGCCCAATCGCGCAAGGTGGACCTTTTCCTTCAGGAGCTGAAGGACGCTCTACGCCCCCTTGGCGGTTGACTTCGACGTTCCGGACGACCCACGGCGCATCGGAGCGGGCCGCCACAGCGGGAGACCCGCCGGAACTCGTCGGCGCCACCATCTTCCTCGCTTCGTCGGCGTCGGACTTCGTGACCGGACCGGTGCTGTTCCAAGCGGCTCGACGTTTCACGATCCATGCCGTTGCGCGGCAGGCACCGTATCCGCAGAGAGAAACCGCGCCCGCGCCTTGGCGACATGCCGCCGCATCAGCAGCTCGGCAAGATCGGCATCCCGGTCGCGCATGGCCTCGAGAATGCGCGCATGGTCGCGATAGGACTTGAGCTGGCCGGGCATCGTCCATGTCCTGAAGCGGCATAGCCGGATCAACGAATAGAGATCGCCGCACAGCAGCTTCTTCAGTCGCGCCGAACCGCTCCCCTCCGCGACCCGGAAGTGAAAGTCCTCCGCTCCCATCACGTGCGAATACACGGTGTCGCTCAGCTGCTGCTGCTCGATCAGCAGCTGTTCGAGCGATTGGAGTTCGGCATCCGACATGCTTTCGGTGGCAAGGCGCGCCGCAAGACCCTCCAGGCTCTCGCGCAGGGCGTAGAGCTCGATGAGATCGCGCAGTTCGAGCATGACCACGCGCGTGCCGGAATGCGCTGTCCGCTCGACAAGCGAGCGCCCTTCCAGCCGCCGCAGCGCCTCGCGCAGCGGACCGCGGCTCACGCCGAAACGCGCCGCCAGGGCCTCCTCGCCCAGCTTGGTCCCCATAGCGATCTTGCCGCTGACGATGTCCTCCTCCAGCACGCGGAAGACGCGATCGCTCAATGTTTCGGTCGGGAGCACATGGATTGATGACAAAATTCAGTTCTCCAGCGAGTCCATGCGAGCATCGTAACTCATTACGGGAATTTTTCAACGTAAAAACAAACATTTATTGGAATCATCAAATCCACGCACATACCATCTCGCAAATTTTGTTGACAATCTAGGCCGCCGCGCAATGATCCCCGTGGACTGACAACCATGTCGGCCTCGAAGCGGATCAACCGCTCATCACATCCCTGGGGAGGGAAATATGCTGCTTCGCCACGTGGCCGGCGCTGCCGTGCTCGGCTTAACGATGCTCGTCTCCACCGCCGGCTTCACTCAATCCCCCGGCTATCCGCCCTATCCGCACAAGACCGTCACCTTGATCACGAGTTCCGGCCCCGGCGGCGGCGGGGATGTCTTCCTGCGCAATCTCGTCAAGGTGCTCGGGCCGCGCTGGGGCATCAATTTCGTGGTCGAGAACGTTCCGGGCAGCGGCGGCGCCAACGCCATGCGCCGCATCGTCGAGGGACCGGCCGACGGCTCGCTGCTCTACGGGGTCTCGACACAGCACGTCGTGGTCACCGTGCTCAGCAATCCACCCTACAAATATACCGACATGCAGCCGGTCGTGAACGTGCTGTTCGATTCGCCGATCTTCTTCGTGCGCAGCGATAGCCCGTTCAAGACCATGGGCGACGTGATGACCTATGCGCGCGCCAACCCCGGCAAGCTCAAGTTCGGCGTCGGCACCGCCGCCTCCATCGACCGCATGGTCGTGGAGACGCTGAAGGTCAAGGAAAAGCTCGACATGGTGGTCGCCACCCATGACAGCGGCGGCCAGCTCACGCTCAGCGTACTGAGCGGCGCGGTCGACATCGGCTCGGGCGACGCCCAGGAGATCGCCTCGCAGATCGAGGCCGGGAAGATGCGGATCCTCGCCGCCGTCACCGACAAGCGGCTGCCGAACTTCCCCGACGTTCCGACCGCCAGGGAACAGGGCGCCGACGTCACGGCCATCGGCTGGCGCGGCTTCGTGGTCAAGAAGGGCACGCCCCCGGAGATCACCCAGGCCTGGGAGAAGGCGATCCAGCTGGTGCTGCAGGATCCCGACTACAAGGCCTTCTACATGAAGAACAACTCGATCCCCGGCTACCTCTCGGCAAAGGATTTCGACGCGCTGACGAACAAATTCGCCGTCGATCTCGACGACTTCTTCAGCCAAGTCGGCATCAAGCAGAACTGAGCCCGCGGAGCACGCGCAATGATCGGAAACCTGGTTTCGGGCCTGGTGATCTTCGCCGCCTCGGCCGGCTACTACCTGACGGCGGCAGCCATGCCGACGAGCATTCTCGACACGACCGTCAACTCGGCGGCCTTTCCGAAGCTGCTCGGCATTGCCGGCATGCTGCTCTCGGCCGTGCTCGTGGTGCAAAGCCTCGTCATGAGCCATCCGGCTCCGGCAGACGACCTGCCGCCGGAAAAGGGAACGGCATCCGCCGGGGAGACATGGCGTCCGCACCTGCGGGCGCTCGGTCTCCTCGTCATCACCTGCCTGTTCATCGGGGCGATCGAGCTCGTGGGTTATCCGGTGGCCGTCGCGGCTCTCATCCTCGCGGTGTCGGTCTACCAGGGCTACCCGCTGTCCTGGGTATCCGTCGCCGTGGCCGTCGCCGGAGGCCTCGCCTTCTGGCTGTTTTTCATGGTGCTGCTCGGCATTCACCTGCCGCTGGGCATCTGGAGCCGGCTCGGTGCGCTGGCGCCGGCCATCGTCGCAAGCTGAGGAGGCGATCATGGAAGGTCTCTCTATCGCCCTTCACACCGTGTTCGGCTCGCCGGCGGTGTTCTATGCCCTCGCCGGCGTCGCCTGGGGCATCGTCGGCGGGGCACTGCCGGGGCTGTCGGCCTCGATCATCATGGCACTGCTCCTGCCCTTCACCTTCGGCATGGATCCGACCATGGCGATCATCCTGCTCGCGTCGACCTATGTCGGGGCCGAGTATGGCGGCTCCATCCCGGCGATCCTCATCCGCACGCCGGGAACCAGCGCGGCGGTGACGACCGTGCTCGACGGCTACGAAATGCACAAGCAGGGCAAGAGCGGCGAGGCGCTCGGCATCTCGCTGATGGCGGGCGTGGTCGGCGGGCTCATCGGCATGGTGCTGGTGGTTGCGCTCACCGAGCCGCTCTCGTATATCGCGCTCTACTTCACCGCACCGGCCTATTTCGCCCTCGGGCTGTTCGGCCTCAGCCTCATCGCGGCGCTGTCGGACGGCTCGGTGATCAAGGGCTTCCTGGCCGCCATCATCGGCCTCGCCATCTCCACCATCGGCATCGACCCCCTGTCCGGCGTGCAGCGCTTCACCTTCGGTTCGGCCGAGCTGCTCGGAGGCATCGAGCCGATACTCGTCATGATCGGCATGTTCGCCATGGCGGAGCTGTTCGTGCAGTCGAACACGCCGGACTGGGACAAGACCTCCCACAGCATGCGGATCAAGCTGCCGGACCTGAAGATGTGGAAGCGCATCTACATCCCGACGCTGATCGGTACCGCCATCGGCACGGTGGACGGCGTGACGCCGGGCGGCGGTTCGACGCTCGCCTCCTTCATCTCCTACAACGAGGCCAAGCGCTGGTCGAAGCATCCCGAGGAATTCGGCAAGGGCTCGCCCGAGGGCATTGCCGCGCCGGAGGCGGCCAACAACACGGTCGCCGCCACCGCGCTGATCCCGACGCTGAGCTTCGGCATTCCGAGCTCCGGCTCCACCGCCGTGCTGCTCGGAGGGCTCATCCTGCACGGAATCGAGCCGGGACCGGCGCTGCTGACGAAGAACCCCGAATTCGTCTACGGGCTGTTCGGGGGGCTGTTCATCGCCAACCTGTCGCAGATGCTGCTCGGCTTCATCATGCTGCCGCCCTGCATCTGGCTGGTGAACCGGCCGAAGGCATTCCTGATGGCCTTCATCATCGCCCTCGTCTCGTCGGGCGTCTATTCGGTCAACGCCGACATCTACGACATATGCATCATGGTCGGGATGGGCGTGGTTGGCTACGTGATGCGCGTCCTGCGCTTCCCCGTTCTTCCCCTGGTGCTCGCCCTCGTCCTCGGCGGCATCGTGGAGCGCAACTACCGCCGCGCCGTCGACCTCGGCTACGGCGACCACTCGATCTTCCTCACCGATCCGATCTCCGCCGGCCTCATCGGCCTCACCGTCCTGTTCGTCGGCCTGTCCATCCTGTTCGGCATCCGCAAGCGCCGCCGGGAGAAGGCCGCCGAGCGGGCGCTGGAACGCGAGGTGCGCGAAAGCGCGATCGGCCACGCGGCAACCCATTCTTCAGGCATCTGAGATTTTGGAGACGAACATGAACTTCAAGGACCGCATCGGCGTCGACCTGGGTCAACGCAACCGGATCGAAGACGGCCTCGCCGCCGCCGTCACGCACGGGATCCGCTACCTCGACCTCAAGATCGACGTCGCCCCGAATGCCATCGAGACGCTCACTCCCGAGCGGATCGGCGGCATCCGGGCAATCTGCGACGCCAACGGCATCCATGTCGGCATCCACACCATGTCCGCCGTGAACGTCGCCGAGGTGGCGCCGCATGTGCGGGACGGAGTCGAGCGCTATCTGCTCGGGCATCTGGAGGCCTGCAAGAGCCTCGGCGGCGAGTGGATGGTCGTGCACGCGGGCTATCACTTCACCTCGGACGTCAATATGCGCATGGAGGCCGGCCTCGAGCGCCTCAAGCGGCTCTCGGGCCGCGCCGAGGAGCTCGGCGTCACCCTGCTGCTCGAGAACATGAACTGGGAGCCGGACGACGCCGAGGTTCATTACCTCGCGCATAATGTCGAGGAGACGCTCTACTATTTCGACCGGCTCCACTCGCCCAACCTGCGCTGGGCCTTCACCGCCAACCACGCGCATCTGGTCGAGGAAGGCGTCGACGGCTTCCTCGCCAACATGGACATCCGTCGCTGCGACGAGGTGCGCCTCGCCGACTGCTGGCGGAACGGCAAGGAAATTCATCTGCGCCCCGGCGAGGGTGACTTCGACTTCCCCGACCTCTTCCGCAAGCTCGATGCCGCCGGCTTCGAGGGCCATTATATGAACGCCTTCGGCTCGCTCGACGACATGATTGCCGGCCGCGAAGCGCTGGCACGAATGGCAGAGCCGGTCAGCTGACCCGGACGGTGAGGCAAAGGAGCGAGGCGGCCCGCCTCGCTCTCTCCATGGAAAGCACATGTCAATGCTGCTTCGCGCCGTCGCCGCGCTCATCGTCGGCTTTGCCGGCGGCGGCGTGTTCCTGATCCTGCACGCGCCGCTGCCCTGGACCCTCGGCTCGCTGGCCGCCACCGCGACCGTCGCGCTGCTGGGGCGGCGCTGGTTCCTGCCGCCGATCGCCTGGAGTCTCGCCCGCCCCTGCGTCGGCGTGCTGGCGGGCAGCGCCTTCACCCTGCCGGTGCTGCTGTCGATTGCCGGCTGGTGGGACGTCATCGCCCTGTTGCTCGCCTATTCGCTGATCATGACGATGCTCGGCTCGCTGCTCTTCCGCCGGCTGGCCGGGTTCGATCCCGTCACCTCGTTCTTCGCGTCCGCCCCCGCCGGACTGGGGGAGCTGAGCCTTCTCGGCTCGACGCTGGGCGGCAATCTGCGCGCCCTCGTCCTCGTCCATGCCGTGCGCATCGTGATCGTGGTGTTCACCGTCCCCTTCGCGGTGCGCTGGCTGCTGGCGGACGGGTCGGCACCGGCAGCTCCGGTCGCCGTCCTCGCGACGGCGGGCGGGCTGAGCGACTGGCTGGTGCTCGGCGCCTGCGGGGTACTCGGCTATTTTCTCGGTCGACCCTTCCGCACGGTCGGCGGGGTGATGCTTGTTCCCATGCTGCTCAGCGCGGCCGCCCACGTCGCCGGCCTCACCGCCATGACGCCGCCCGGCTGGCTGATGGCGCTGGTGCAGGTATGCATCGGGTCGATCGCCGGTTCGCGGTTTGCCGGCCTTACCTTCGAGGAATTCCGCACCACCGTCGTCTACGCATTCGGCTGGGCGATAAGCCTGCTCGCGACCGCCTTCCTCGCAGCGCTCGCCTGCACACGCTTCACGGACCACTCGCTGGCCGAACTTGTGCTCGCCTTCGCTCCCGGCGGCATCGTCGAGGTCACCATCGTCGCCTATGCCATGAGTGTCGAGGTGGCCTTCGTCGTGACCTGCCAGTTGTGCCGGGTCAGCCTGGTCCTCCTCTTCGCGCCGGCGCTGTTCCGACTGACCGGCCGCCATCAGCCTGCCGAGTGAGCCCGGCACCGGCCCGAGATCACTCCTCTCATGCCGACCGTGCACGGTGGATGCCGATCAATCCGATGCCGATCGCCGCGCAGACGGCGCAGGCCGCGAAGATGCCGCGATAACCGACCAGCGGCAGCAGAAGCCCGGCAAGCGGCCCGGTTGCGGCGAGCGCGACGTCGAGGAACACCGTGTAGGCGCCGAGCGCCGCGCCACGGTTGGATGCGTCGACACGCTTCATCAGTTCCACGCCCAACGAGGGGAACACCATCCCGAAGCCCAGGCCGGCCAGCGCTCCGCCGACAAGGGCATAGACGGCGGCCGGGGCAAGCCAGATCAGTCCCAGTCCGATGCATTCGAGCGCCAGGGCGACCGTGGCGATGCGATAGCCGCCGACGTGATCGACGCTGCCGCCGAAGAACAGACGCGAGCCGGCAAAGGCGAGGCCGAACAGCGACACCAGCAGGGACGGACGATCCCATCCCGCGTTGATGAACATCAGGCTGCCGAAGCTCGCGACCGCAGCGAAGCCGATGGCGCCCAGCGTGAGGGCCGCACCGAACGGCAATACCAGCCAGAGCGTCGCGCCGGGCCGCGCGCGCACCCCGGCCACGATCGGCGTCGCGGCATGGCACGCGGCGACGACGAGCCCGACCAGGCTGGCCAGCACGCAGGCACCGCCGACCGCCCACAGGCCGGTGCTCTGGTGGACCAGATCACCCACGGGCGCTCCGGCCGCGATGGCGCCATAGGCGGCGATTCCACCCCAGGACATCACCTGTGCCGTATGCGCCGTCCCGACCCGGCCGATGTTCCATGTGATGGTCGCCGTGCCGGAACAGCTCTCGCCGAAGCCGAGCAGAAGCCGGCTCGCCAGAATGAGCCCATAGGTCACCAGTGGCGCGGCGGAGACGAAGCCCGCCGCCATCAGGAGCAGCCCCGCCATCGTCGCGGCGACGAGGCCATGGATCACCGTGCGCTTGGCCCCGATCGTGTCCGAAAGCCGGCCCGCAAGCGAGCGGGTGAGCACGGTCGAGAGGAATTGCACGCTGACCGACAGTCCCGCGAACACCGGTCCCAGGCCGAGTTCGCCGACGACATAGGCCGGCAGCACCGCCAGCGGAATTCCGACACCGAGATAGGTGCAGAAATTGATGAACGCGACCGGCAGGATGCGCAGCAGCGCCGTTTTGTCACGCGTCCGGGGCCGAGCGCTCGCCGCAGGGGTCGCCAGCCTGGCAAAAGCCGTGGGTTCCTTTCGGGTAAACCGGTTCCAGCTCATCGATCTGGGGAAGCTTCCCGTGGGGACGGCACTCCGGGGAGACCGGGGATCCGGCCGAGGCTGGATTCGGTATAGCCGCCATCCATGCAGATGTTCTGGCCGACAATGAACGCAGCCTCGCGGCCAAGCAGGAAAGCGATCACGCCCGCGACGTCCTCGGGCTCGCCGACCCGTCCCAGCGGCACGATCCGGTTGCGTTCGGCGGCCAGCTGCGGATCCCGGTAGATCGCCTCCGTCAGCGTGGTGCGGATCATGCCGGGCGACACGCTGTTCACGCGGATTCCTTCCGGCGCCCATTCCTGCGCGAGTTGGCGGCACAGCATGATCAGCGCCGCCTTGCTGGCAGAATAGGCCCCCATCCGCGGATGCGGCGTCATGCCGGAGGCGGAGGCGACGGCGACCAGTGCGCCGCGGCTGGCGGCGAGATCGGAATGCGCCGCCTTCGCCAGCAGCCAGACGGCGCGCACGTTGACCGCGAACAGACGCTCCCATTCCGACAGCGGGAGCTCGGCGAGGGGAGCGGGCCCGGTCACGCCCGCATTGGCCACCACGCCGTCGAGCCCGCCGCAATGCGCACGCGCCTCGCGCACCAGCCGCGCCGGGACCTCGCTGTCTTCGAGATCGCCCACGATGCAGGCGACCGAGGCGCCGAGCCGGGCCAGGTCGGCCGCGACACCGTCGAGCGCGTCGCCCGGCAGGCGGCCGGCGAGCGCGATGCGCAGCCGGTCGCCATATAGATGCCCGAGCTCCAGCGCCGCGGCGGCACCGATGCCGCGGCTGGCGCCGGTCACGAGGACACGCATCGGCGCCGCGGCGGTGGCGGGCGAGCCCCTCATGGGCGAGCCCCTCATGGTCATGCGGGCAGGCCCGAACGGGCGAGGTCGCGCGCCGCCTGCCGGAAGGCCCGCACGGTGACGTCCATCTCGGACTCGCCATGGGCCAGCGACACGAAGAAGCGACCCCAGGGCGTCGGCAGCGCGACGACGCCGTTGCGGCGCAGGCTCTCGCTCACCAGCTTCGTCATGTCGGGCCGCACCTTGTGCTTCGCTTCGTCATAGGTGCGCGGTGCCTGCTCGGCGAACCACAGCGAGAACACGCTGTCGAACCCCGTGGTCAGCGCGACGACACCCTCGTCGGCGAACGCCGCCTCGATTTCCCGGCGCAGCGACGCCCCCCAGTCGAACAGCCGTCGATAGGCCTCGCCGTCCTCCAGCAGCTTCATCGTCGCCAGCACCGCCGAGGCGACGAGCGGGTTGCCGTGATAGGTGCCGAAACAAGGCACCGTGCCATTTTCCACCACTTCGAACGCCGCTGGCGTGCCCAGGACGGCGGCGACCGGCACGCCGCTGCCGATCGCCTTGCCGAGCGTGACAAGGTCCGGCATCAGACCGAGTTCCTCGGAGACCAGCCTCACCCCCCGCCGCAGCCCCACCATCACCTCGTCGGCGATGATCAGCGTACCGTTGGCCTGCGCGCGGCGCGTCAGATGCTCGAAGAAGGCGCGATCGGGAACCAGGCAGCCGGTATTGCCGAGCATGGGCTCGACAAGGATGGCGGCGAGCTCCTCGCCCATCTCGTCGAACATCTGGTCGACATCGGCGATATCGTTGACGCGGAACAGCGTCGTGCCTTCCTTGACCGGGCGCTCATTGGCGCGCTCGGCTTCCGGGGATTCCACCAGGCCGAAGCGCATCGGGTCGAACCAGCCGTCATAGCCGCCGACCGCCTTGGCGATCAGCCGCCGGCCGGAGACGGCGCGGGCGATGCGGCAGGCGAGGTGGACGGCTTCGGTTCCGGTGGTCACGAAGGTCGCGCGCGTCACCCGCTCCCCGCCGATGCGGGCCAGCGCGGCGCCGGCCAACTCCTCGCGATCATTGGGAAAACCCGGCATCGGGCCGTTCTGCAGCGCCGCGATGCAGGCCTCCATCACCGCCGGATGGGCGTGGCCGAGCAGCGTCGCGCCCATCGCCATGCCGTAGTCGACGAAGCTGCGGCCCTCGGTGTCGAAGAGGCGCGCGCCCTGGCTGCGGGAGACGACGAAGCCCTTGCCGTCGAGCTCCGGCAGGCTGCGCGCCCGGCTCGACACGCCGAACGGCACGGTGAGTGCGCCCATGTCAGTTACTCCAATGATATCAGCGGCTTGTTCAGAAGCCGAGAAGCTTCGGCAACCACTCGGTGGTGGCCGGCACGAAGGCGACGACCAGCAGGCAGATATTGCTGGTAATGAAGAAGGGGATCAGCCGCCGCGTGACCGGATTCACCCCGATCCTGGCGATGTTGCAGACCACGAAGATGTTGGTGCCCACCGGCGGAGTGAAGAGCCCGATACCGCCGGAGATCACGAAGATCAGCCCGAGCTGGTACGGCGCGAGCCCGGCCTCCAGACCGATGGGGTGTACGATGGGAGCAAGTATTATGATTGTTGGACCAAGATCGGCCCAGGTGCCGACGAAGGTCAGCAGCAGGATGATCAGCAGCACTGTGACCGTCGGACCGGCGCCGAGGTCGGTCAGCAGGCCCGCCGTCCAGGAGGGCACCTCCTCCACGGTGAGGATCCAGGAGAACGGCACCGACACCGCCATGATGATCATGATGGCGCCGGTCATCTTCACCGTCTCGTCGCCGACCTTCCACAGCTTGCCCCAGCCGATCTCGCGATAGATCAGGCACCCCACCGCGAGCGCCCACACCACGGCGACGAAGGCGGCCTCGGTGGGAGTGGCGAAGCCGGTGAGCATCGAGCCGAGCACGCCGGCCGGCATCAGCACCGCCGGCAGGGCACGGAACAGGTGCTTGGAGAAGGTGACGAGGGTCGGGCGGCTCTCGGATTTCGGGAACCCCTCGCGCACGCCGACCCAATAGGCGGTGAGCATGAAGGTGACGGTGAGCATCAGCCCCGGAATGATGCCGGCGGCGAACAGGCCGCCGATCGAGGTGTTGGTGATCACGCCGTACATGATCATCACCACGCTCGGCGGGATGATGATGCCGAGCGTGCCGGCCGCCGCCGTCACCGCGGCGGCGAAGTCCTTGGGGTAGCCGCGCTCGGCCATGGCCGGGATCATGATCGAGCCGACGGCGCCGGTATCGGCGGTGGCCGAGCCGGTAATGCCGCCATAGACCATGCAGGTGGCGACATTCACCAGGCCGAGGCCGCCGCGGATGCGGCCGAACACGTCGTCGGCGAGATTGATGATGCGCCGCGTCAGCCCGCCCTCGTTCATGATGCCGCCGGCGACCAGGAACAGCGGAATCGAGGCGAGCGCGATGGAATTGGCACCGCTGAATATCTGCTGCGCGAACCAGGCCGGCGGCAGCGGCACGAAGCCCAGCGTGATGACGGCGAGCGTCGAGATGGCGATCGACCAGGCGACCGGCACGCCGGTATAGAGCGTCGCGGCGAAGACGCCGAAGAGCACGATGAGGGTCATGAACGGCTACCGGAAGATACGGAACAGGCGCAGCAGCGCGATGACGCCGAGACAGGCGCCCATGAAGAGGATGACGCCCTGCATGGTCCATGAGGGAATGCGCATCACCGGCGTCGGCATGAAGCCGGTGCGCCCGAGCATGGCGTAGCCGCTGCGCAGCAGCGCCACGGAAACCAGCAGAAGCACCAGCGCGTGATAGAAGCGGAACACCCGCCCCCGGTCGCTGGTGGTGCCGTCGATCGAGACGTTCTCGCCGACGATCTCCGCCGCCACGGTGCCGATGGCGGTGATCCACAGGAACATGATCGCCAGCAGCTCGAACGACCAGGTGACGCCGCTGAGGTGCAGATAGCGCCCGACCACGCCGAGGCCGGTGGCGAAGAGCAGCACCACCAGCGCCGCCATCCCGGCCCAGGCGAGGCCGAGATGCACCGCCCGGCCGAACCGCTCGACCGGCGCGCGGCCCGCGGGCAGCAGGTCGCCGACGATGGGATCGCGCCCCGCCCCGCTCACGCCTTGCTCGCCGCGTCGCGTACCGCCTTCACGAGATCGGCGCCATATTCCTTGGAGAAGGTCTCGTAGACCGGGCCGACCATGGCGGCGAACGGCGCGGTGTCGACATCGTTCACCTTCAGCCCCTTCTCCTTCAGCTTGGCGATGACGCCGGCATAGGATTCCGAAATCGCGGTGCGGTACCAGGTCTGCGTCGCGGCGGCGGCGTCGGTGACCGCCTTGCGCTCGGCCGGGGTGAGGCTGTCGAGCTTGGCCTTGTTGGCGTACCACCAGTTCGCCATCCACATGTAGTTGGACAGCGAGAGATATTTCTGCGCCTCGTACCACTTGGCGTCGTAGAAATCGCGCAGTTCCGGCTCGGTGCCGTCGACCACGCCGCTCTGCAGCGAGGTGTAGACCTCGCCATAGGGGATCGCCTGCGGCAGCGCGCCCAGCGCCTTGATGGTCTCGATGGCGACCGGGATCGGCGGGGTACGCATCTTCAGCCCGGCCATGTCCTCCGGCTTCAGGATCGGATGCTTGCTGTTGGTGAAGCTGCGGAAGCCGGAATCCAGCACCCCGACCAGTTCGTAGCCCTTGGTCGACCCCATGGCGGTGAGCTGCGCCCCGACCGGGCCGTCGAGCACGGCATGCACCTTGGCGAAGCTGTCGAACAGGAAGGGCAGCGAAACGACGTTGAGGCGCGGGTCGATGGCGTCGACGACGCCGCCGAGGCCCATGTCGACCGAGCCGTCGCCGACCGCCTCGCAGACCGGCCCCTCGTCGCCGAGCGCGCCATTGGCGAAAAGCATGACCTTGACGCTGCCCCCGGTCGCCTTCTCGACATCGGCCTTGAACAGGATCATGGCCTTCTGGATGAGGCTGTCCTCGGGCGAGGAATGGGCGACCTTCAGCGTGGTGGCGGCCGTCGCGCGGCCGTTGATCGCGAAGGTGGAAAGCGCGGCAGCGCCTGCAATGAAAGTCCTGCGGTCTAGGCGCACGGTCATCTCCAGGTTTTCACCAGTTGCGACGAGTGTAATCCTCGGACGTCCACCCGAATTCTTGTTCTAAACGATCAACAGAATGCATATCCGCCAACATCTGGCCGATGAACATCGATGACGTGTTGATGACAATGTGGTCGGCGGAAGGCCCCGGCGTCAATCGCCCGCGAGGCGCGCCAACTCAACAAGTTCTTATACGTTCATAAGCTTGTTTTATTGCTCATGGGAGCGCCGGCACGCGATGCCTGCGCGGCATGAACCCAGCTGGTGCCGCCCGCGCCCGGCTCATAGGGGCGCGTGAACTCCGCCCTGAGGAACGCCGCGACGCGGCGCGCCGCCAAGCGCTCGCTGCGGCCGACGAGGAGCACCAATGGCAGCGCCGGCAAGGTGGGCAGCCCCTCCGCTTCGCCGAGGCGGCGCCACCCGGCGGGCACCGCGCTCTCCGGCAGCACGGTCAGCATGCTGCCGGAGGCGACGGCGAGATGGATTCCGCTGACATGCGACGACGTATGGGCGAGCCGCCAGGGGCGATTGGCGCGGTCGAGCGTCGCGAAGGCGCGCGGACGGGCCGAGCAATCGTCCGAGAACATGGCGAGGCGCAGCACGTCCTCGCACTCGGGACGGCCGTTGGGGCCGGTGCACCAGACCTGCCGCTCATAGCGGAACACGGCATCGGGCGGATCGTCGCCATTCTGGGTAACGACGGCGACATCGAGCTCGCCGGCTTCCATCATGACGCGCAGCTTGCGCGAGAAGTCGCATGAGAGGTCGATATAGATGGCACGGTTCTGCGGGCTGAAGCGATGCAGCAGCGCCTCGCCGAAGGAGGACACGAAATCGTCCGGCATGCCGAGCCGCACCCGGCTCTCGGTCACCCGGTCGGCGACGGCGGACAGCGCCTCCGCCTCGATCGACTGGATCTTGCGCGCATAGCCGATCAGGCATTCGCCGGTGACCGTCGGCGTCACCCGCCGATGGCTGCGTTCGAACAGCCGCTTGCCGAGGCGTTCCTCCAGCCGGGCAACCGACATGCTCACCGCGGCCTGGGTCTTGCCGAGGTGCTCGGCGGCCGCCGTGAAGCTGCCGAAATCCGCCACGGCGATCAGTGCCGCCAACGCATCGCTATCGAGATGACGCACTCGCGCTCCCTCGCCCGGTCCTCCGCATGTCGGCGGCTACGATAGCGGAGCGGCGGCGAAGCCCTAAGAATGAATAAGCCGCAGTCAGCCCTTTGGAATGATCATTTATTGGGCGGAACCCTGTCGGGCCGTCTCCGTCCTCACAGCTTCAGGTCGAGCAGCGCCTGGCGCATGACGGCGGGATCGGCGTCGACGCCCGTCCAGTACTTGATGCCGATCACCCCCTGATTGACCAGCATGCCGAGCCCGTCGACCGTGCGGCAGCCCCGCGCCTGCGCCGCCTTCAGCAGGTGCGTCAGCGGCGGATTGTGGATGCCGTCGGCCACCACCATCTCCGGCGCCAGCGTGTCGGTGTCGAGGTCGAGCCTCGCCTCGACATTCGGGTACAGCCCGATCGAGGTGGCGTTGATGACGATGTCGGTGCCGACCGGCACCTTGAACGCCCCCTCCCAGGGCAGGTACTCGGCCTTCGCGCCGGTATGGGCGTTGAGGAGGTCCGCCACCTCCTCGCCCCGCGCGCGGCCGCGATTGACCACCGAGATGCGCGCCGCCCCGGCGAGCGCCAATTCGACGCCGACCGCCCGCGCCGCGCCGCCGGCGCCGAACAGCACCACCGTCTTGCCGGCGGGGTCGATCACCTCGGAAAGCGCCTTCACGAAGCCCTTGCCGTCGGTGTTCTCGCCGATCAGCCGATCGCCCCCGCGCACGATGGTGTTCACCGCGCCGATGATGCGCGCCGACTCGCCGAGCCCGTCGAGATGCTCGATCACCGCCACCTTGTGCGGGATCGAGCAGTTGAAGCCGCGCCAGCCCATCGCCCGCGCGCCGCGGACCGCGTCGCCCAGCACCTCGGGGGCGACCTCGCAATTGATGTAGCGCCAGTCGAGCCCGTGATGGCGATAGGCCGCCTCCACCATGGCAACGGTCGGGTTCTCCGCCGCCGGCATGGCGAAGGAGCCGGTGAGCGGTTGCAGGAAATCGTGCGGCATCGGGAAGCTCCGAATGAGAGAGGTCAGGCCAGGGGAGCGGCGGCGGCCAGAGGGGCCGGCGCGGCGAACCAATTCTCGCGCAGATGCCGGCCGACCCTGAGCGCCTGCGCCGCCACGGTGAGCGCGGGGTTGACGGCGGCGGAGGACGGGAAGAAGCCCGCATCCACGACATAGAGGTTGGGATGGTCATAGGAGCGGCAAAAGGAATCGAGCGCCGCCGTCGCCGGATCCCCGCCCATGCGCACGGTGCCGCATTGATGCGATGGGCTCGCGGCACCGAAGCCGTGGGTCAGCACGACGGGGAAGCCGATGTCGCGAAGGAGCTTCTTCGTGCGGGCGACGAAACGCATATGCGGCGCGCGGTTCGTCGGCTGCCAGATCATTTCCGCCCGGTCGCCGGGCAGCGGGCGGATGGTGCTGTCCCAATGCGGCAGGTCCTCCGACATCGCCAGGAAGTCGACGCTGTGACGCGCCGTCCAGCGCCCGAGCGCCCGCGGCAGGCGGGGATAGGCGGAGCGGATCATCGGCTCCTGGACGTTGCCGAGCATCTGGACGTTGCCGAGCGGCACCGGATCGTCCGGCGCGCCGAAATAGAAGTCGTTGAGGCTCAGCGTCTTGGTATAGCGGGTGTCGTTGGCGGTGAAGGGCATGAGACCCATCAGGCCGGTCAAATGATGGTTCATGAAATGGCGCCCGACCACGCCCGAGCTGTTGGCGAGCCCGTGGGGATTGCGGCCATCCGCCGAGCGGAGCAGCAGCAGCGCCGAATTGAGAGCGCCCGCGCTCAGCACGAAAAGCGGTGCGCGCACCTCGAGGGTCTCGCCGCCACGCTCGACCTCGGCGGCCACGATGCGCGCGCCGCACTCATCGGCGATCAGCCGC
Source organism: Ancylobacter sp. GW821-FHT10E12 (assembly GCF_058809335.1). Taxonomy (NCBI): domain Bacteria; kingdom Pseudomonadati; phylum Pseudomonadota; class Alphaproteobacteria; order Hyphomicrobiales; family Xanthobacteraceae; genus Ancylobacter; species Ancylobacter sp. GW821-FHT10E12. Next base: position 168,356 of record NZ_JBXASN010000010.1, read on the forward strand.
GTCACCCGCGCCTCGCTCCAGAGCGTCACGTTCGGATGCGCCAGCGCCGGGGCGAGCAGCCGCGTTTCGGCATCGCCCTTGGCGCCGAAGCGGCAGGGAAAGGCGTCGCAGGTGCCGCAGCGCCGGCAGGCGCCGCCCGGCCTGAGGTCGATGGCCGCGGGCATGTGGAAAGGGCTGAGGCCGCGCGCCTTCAGCTTCCCGGCGATCCGCCCGATCACCGGCTCATGCGGCACCGGGGGATAGGGAAAGGCGGCGGACCGCGGCGGATCGGTCGGATCGGCGCCGGCGTCGCCGTGAACGCCGAACAGCCGCTCCGCCTCGGTGTAGTACGGCTCGAGCTCGTCATAGGAGATCGGCCAGGCCGGCGAGACGCCCTCCTCATGCTCCACCGCCTCGAAATCGCGGGCGCGAAAGCGGAACATCGCGGTGCCGTAGAACTTCGTGTGGCCGCCGACGAAATAATATTGTCCGGGCCGGAAGCGGCGGCCGGCGCCGTCCTGCCAGTCCTCCCGCGCCCGGTAGCGCTGCTGGACGAAGACCGCTTCGGCATCGGCATTCTGCGGTTCGACCGGGAGATGCGGCCCGCGCTCCAGAATGAGGATGCGGGCGCCGGTGGCGGCGAGGCTGAGCGCAACCGCTGAGCCGCCGACCCCCGAGCCGATGATGACCACATCGGGCTGCTCCGCCGCCCCTGTCTTCCCGGCCATGCCGCCCTCCCCGATTCCCGCGCACCGCAAGTGAGGCAAGCTACCGATATCGCGGGCCGCTGATGTTCCCGCCGGCCGCATGTTTTTGTAGGATTACCGCAACATCGACCGTTTCGATGCGGCTTGGAGGCCGGCAGCCATGCGTCCCTGGTTCGAACGGGTCACCATTCCAAAGAACCAGTCCTGGCTGCTGTTCGATCGCCGGCTGCCGGAATTCCCGTTCAACTGGCACTACCACCCCGAGTTCGAGCTGACGCTCACGGTCAACAGCCGCGGCATGCGCTTCGTCGGCGACCATGTGGAGACCTATGGCGACGGCGACCTGGTGCTGCTGGGGCCAAACCTGCCGCATGCCTGGCAGTCGCAGGCCGCCATCGACCATGCGGGACCTCACAGGGCGCTGGTGTGCTGGTTCACGCAAGGCTGGATCGAGGCGATGATCGAGCTCTCTCCCGAGCTCGCGCCGCTCCGCCCGCTGCTGGCCGAGTCGCGGCGCGGCGTGGTGTTCGGCCCGGCGGCGGCGCAGGCGGCACGCGCGCGCCTCGCCGGCCTGGTCGAGACCGGCATCGAGCAAAGGGTGCTCGACCTGTTGTCGATCCTCGTCGATCTCAGCCGGGACTCCGGGCGCAGCCCCCTCGCCTCCGGCGCCGTCACGCTCGGCGAGGTGCCGCGGGACCAGGCGCGCATGGCGCGGGTGCTGGATTGGCTGCATGAGCACTACACCCAGCCGATCGAGCTGGCACCGCTGGCGGAGCTCGCTCATCTCAGCGCCAGCCAGTTGCAGCGGATCTTCAAGCGGAGCACGCGGATGACGATTTCCGACTATGTCGCGCAGCTCCGCATCGGCCATGCCTGCGCACTGCTCGCCCAGAGCGACCGGCCGATCAGCATCATCGCCGACGAGATCGGGTATGCCGACGGCGCCCACCTCACCCGCCAGTTCCGCGCCGCCAAGGCGATGACGCCGCGCGCCTATCGCCGCCTGTTCCGGGCCGGCTGAGCCGGGCTCCACACGAAGGCGGACGGCATCGGGATCGCGGCCCTCGGGCGCGAGGCCACGCCGCCCGTCGGCGCGACGGTGTCAGAGGTGTGACGCATCCATCGGCGCGTTGCCGGCCGGGGCGCCGCTCGCGCCGCCCGGTGCCGGCCGGGATTTGCGCAAGCCCAGCCTCGACGACGCGCCAACGATCAGCAGCGCCATTGCGGCGGCCGCCACCGCCACCCACGGCGTGGTCAGAATGCCCGGCCCGGCGACGAGCACGCCGCCGGTAAAGGAGGCGCCGGAAATGCCGAGATTGAAGGCGGCGATGTTGAAGCCCGATGCCGTACCGACGGCATCGGGCGCCTCGACCTCGGCAATGGCCACCACGCCGGACTGGACGATCGGTGCGATGCCGAAGGCGAACACCCCCCAGACCGCCAGGTTTGCAAACATCGGCGCGACATGGCTTGCCGTGAAAGGCAACGCCGCCAACGCCGCGATCAATCCCGTGAGCACGATGCCGAGCGCCCGTTCCACGCCGAGACGGTCCGCCAGCCTGCCGCCCAGCAAATTGCCGATCACCGTCGCGACGCCGAACAGCATCAGCGCCAGGCTGACGGTGGCCTCGCTCACGCCGGTCACGCCGGTCATCAGCGGCGACAGGTAGGTGAAGACGACGAAGGAGCCGCCGAAGCCGAAGACCGTCACGAGATACATGGCGAGCAGCCGCGGCTTTCCGAGCAGGCCGAGCTGCGAGAGGAGCCCTGCCGGCGGCGTATGCGCGATGGTCTTCGGCAGCAGGACGACGAGACCGGCGACACTGATCGCACCGAGGAGGGCGACCGCGAGAAACGGCGCGCGCCAGCCGAGATGCTGGCCGACGAAGGAGCCGAACGGCACGCCGACGACCATGGCGACGGTCAACCCCGCGAACATGAGCGCGACCGCTCGCGCGGATCGCGACTTGTCGACCAGCGAGGTGGCGACCGTCGCGCCGATGGAGAAGAACACGCCATGGGCAATGCCGGTGACGATGCGGCCGGCAAGCAGCACCTCATAGCCGGGCGCGCAGGCGGCGATCAGGTTGCCGAGGGTGAAGACCGCCATCAGGCCGATGGAGAGCGACCGCCGCGGCAGCCGGCCGGTCAGCGCCGTGACGGTGGGTGCGCCGAGCGTGATCGACAGCGCGTAGAGGCTGACGAGCAGCCCCGCGGTGGGAATGGAGACGGACAGGTCCCGCGCCATTTCCGGGATCAGTCCGACGATGACGAATTCAGTGGTGCCGATGGCGAAGGCGGCGACCGCCAATGCAAACAATCCAAGCGGCATGTCGGCCCCCTTACGCGAGAAGGGAGGCGGCAGCCGCCTGCGCGATCGCTTCGTCGGCTTCGACCGTCGCGCCCGCCACGCCGATGGCGCCGATCACCACGCCACGCCCGTCGCGCAGCACGACGCCGCCGCCGAAGCTGACGAGGCCGCCATTGGTGTTCTCGAGCGTGTAGATCGCGCCGCCCGGCTGGGCCGCCCGCCCGAGCTGGAGGCTGTCGGTCTGGAACAGCGCCGCGGTGCGGGCCTTCTTCTGGCTGACCTCGATCGGACCGATATTGGCGCCGTCCATGCGGGCGAAGGCGACGGGGTGAGCGGCTGCATCCAGCACGGCGATGCAGACGGCAAAGCCGCCCCTGGCGGCCTCGGCCCTGGCCGTCGCGACGAGAGCGTCGGCGATTGAGATGTTCATGATCGGCTTCCTTCGGTTGGAGGAAGCCGGAACACTACGCACGAAATCCGGGAATGGAACAATAGCCGGGCGGCAAACGCCATATCTTCAACATTGATGAACTCAGACGTTCTGAGCTTCCTTCATCATCAGCCAGGCGAGGTCGGTCAGCCTGTCGCGCGCGAGCCGCGTGGCGGGACCGCTGAGTCCGATGCTGGCGCGAACCTCACCGCCCTCGCGCCAGGGCACGGCGACGCAATGGAGTCCGGGCTGATAGGATTCGATATCGAGCGCGTAGCCGCGCGCCGCCACGCTCTCGATATCGGAGACCACGCCGGGCCCGAGCGCGTCGCCACGGGTTGCCAGCACGCGCTTGCCCAGCCCCGGCATGAAGGCGAGGAAGACGAGACCGATCGCCGACCCCTCCAGTCGCTCCCGCGCCCCCACGGGGCACGCGGTCTTGAGCGTCTGCCCCGACTCGATGGCGTCGAGGTAATAGACCTCGTCGCCGCTGGGGACGGCGAGATAGACCGTTTCGTTGGTTTTCGCCGCGATCGCCTCCAGCGCCGGGCGCAATCTATGCCGCAGGCTGCCGTCGTCGCCGGCAATGCGGGCGAGATTCATGATCCGCCCGCCGAGATGGTAGCGCATGTCCCCGACACGCCGCTGGACATAGCCAAGCTGCTCCAGCGTCTTCAGGATGTTGTGCACCGTCGTCTTGCCGAGCTTCGCGGCCTGCGCGATGTGCTGCAGCTTCGCCGCGCCGCCCTCGCGGGCGACGATCTCGAGGATCGCGACGGCACGCTCGATCGACTGGATCAGTTTCGGTTCGGTGATCGCGGGCCTCCGCGGATAGAGCCATCGGCAGGATCGATGCATCGTACGGCGTTGTCGAGGCGGGGAGTTCCACGATGTTGAAGTTCGGACGCGAGCCTCGCCACCCGTCCGTTCCCGCCCATCGTCATCGAAGAAGCTGGCGCTTCACGAGCTCATCCAGCCAATCCGCAAGCACCTGGAGCCTGCGGGAGAGATGCTGACGGTGCGGATAGAGCAGCGCCATCGGCATCGGCGCGGCCCGGTGATCGGGCATCACCTCGACGAGCTCGCCCGCGTCGAGGTGATGCCTGACGTCGTAGGCGGGGATCTGGATGAGGCCGAGGCCGGCAAGGCAGCAGGCGATGTAGGCTTCGGCACTGTTGACGGTGACGCGGGCGCGCATCGGCAACATCCGCATTTCGCCACCCTCGATCCATTCCCACTCCTCGACGCGACCGGTCGACGGCGAGGCATAATTGACGGCAAGGTGCTCGCCGAGATCGCCGGGTGCGCCCGGAATGCCAAATCGGGCGAGATAGCCGGGGCTGGCGACATTGATCAGCGCAAGGTCGCCGATCTTGCGGGCGATGAGCCCTGAATCGCTCAAGGGGCCGACGCGCAGCACGCAATCGACGCTCTCCTCGACGAGGTTCACCGCCCGATCGGTGACGCGCAGCTCGATGTCGAGCTGAGGATGACGGGCGAGGAACTCCGGCAAAGCGGGCGCGATGATCAGCCGGCCGATCCGGCCCGGCACGTCGATCCTGAGCGTGCCCGTAGGCCCCACCGACGTCTGCCGGAACAGGCCCTCCGTCTCCTCGACATCGGCGATCAGCCGCAGGCAGCGCTCATAGAAGGCGGCGCCGTCCTGGGTCGGCGAGACCTTCCGGGTGGTGCGGTGAAGCAGGCGGGCGCCAACCCGTGCTTCGAGATCGATCACGGCGGCCGACACCGACGAGCGCGGAAGCCCGAGCGTGTCGGCGGCGCGGGTGAAGCTGGCGCATTCGACGACGCGGGTGAAGGTGCGGAAGAGATCGATCCGGTCCAAGGACGCATCCCGCTGATTGTCCGTCATTTCTGACAGGTGATGTCAGAACGAGCGGCTTTATGACGCTGTTATAGACGATACGGTGCGTGGCAGGAAGCGGCCGCCCGGGTGGCCGCCGGGCAACCCAAGGAGGTCGACGCCAATGACCGATCACAGCATCAAGGGCAAAACCGTTCTCATCGCCGGCGGCGCCAAGAACCTCGGCGGACTGCTCGCGCGCGATCTCGCCGCGCAGGGCGCCAAAGCGGTCGCCGTCCATTACAATACCGGCGCCACCAAGCCGGCCGCCGACGAGACGGTGGCCGCGATCGAGGCGGCCGGTGCGCAGGCCTTCGCCTTCCAGGCCGATCTCACCACGGCCGGCGCGACCGAGACATTGTTCACCGATGCCAAGGCGGCCATGGGCGGCATCGATATCGCCATCAACACGGTCGGCAAGGTGCTGAAGAAGCCGATGGTCGAGATCTCGGAAGCCGAGTACGACGAGATGGCGGCGGTCAATTCGAAGTCGGCTTTCTTCTTCCTCAAGGAGGCCGGCAAGCATGTCAGCGACAACGGCAAGGTCTGCACGCTGGTGACCTCGCTGCTGGGTGCGTTCACGCCCTTCTATGCGGCCTATGCCGGCACCAAGGCGCCGGTGGAGCATTTCACGCGGGCGGCGTCGAAGGAGTTCGGCGAGCGCGGCATCTCGGTGACGGCGATCGGTCCCGGCCCGATGGACACGCCGTTCTTCTATCCGGCCGAGGGCGCCGACGCGGTCGCCTATCACAAGACGGCGGCGGCGCTGTCGAACTTCTCCAGGACCGGCCTGACCGACATCGAGGACATCGTCCCCTTCATCCGCTTCCTCGTCTCCGACGGCTGGTGGATGACCGGCCAGACCATCCTCGTCAACGGCGGCTATACGACGAAGTAAGCCGCGGGACGGCCGGGGCAGCGCCCGGCCGCCTCCACTTGTCCGAAGCGACGCGACCCAGGGCCATGGCGGCGGATCGACCAGATCCAGACCGATCTCCATTGCGGGATCGACAGCCGACCTTTCAGCGGCGACAACCGTGGCATGGGCACATATGACGGCAAAGCCGGCTTCGACGCGCCTGGCGACACGGGCGCTGCCGATCTCGAACTCGATGTCTTCCCGCCCCAGGCCGGCAAGGCATCGCGACGAAGCTGAGCGTGCTTTCATGAAGGGGACGACGCCATGCATATGCTGATGGTCATTATTGGCGGGGTCGTCCTGATCGGCGTCTTCCTGCTGTTCGGCCAGCTCTGGGGCGGCACGATGCCGGCGCTCGGGCTTGCCGCGAAGGTGTTCATTCCCGTCTGGCTGGCCGTATCGGTCGCCAACCTCTGGATCGGCGTCAGCAAGGCCGGCTACACGGTGGCGCAGGAACTGCCCATCCTGCTGGTCGTCTTCGCGGTGCCGGCCGCCATTGCCGGCATCGCCATCTGGCAATCCGCACGCACCTGACACGCTGGAACGCCGATGACCGATAGCTCCGCGCCCCCCCGAACCTCCGACCATCACCCGCTGCTGCGCCGCCGCGACGGCCATCATGCGCGGGTGACGTTCGAAGAACTGTTCTTCGACCTCGTCTATGTCTTCGCGGTGACGCAGCTCAGCCACGAATTGCTGCACAACCTGACCTTGACCGGCGTCGTCGAGACGCTGCTCCTCTGGTTCGCGGTCTGGCTCGGCTGGCAATATACCTGCTGGGTCACCAACTGGTTCGACCCGGAGACGCCGCGCATCCGCGGCCTGATCTTCGCCGTCATGCTGGCGGGCCTGATCATGGCCTCGGCGATTCCGGGCGCCTTCGGCGAGCGCGGGCTGGTCTTCGCGCTCGCCTATGTCGCGATCCAGGTCGGGCGCACGGCCTATATCGTCTGGGAGCTGGGCCCGGAGCATCCGCTTGCGTCGAACTACCGACGCATGCTCGGCTGGGTCTCGATCGCCGCCGTCTTCTGGATCGCCGGCGCGTTCGTGTCGCACGAGGCGCGCATGGCCCTGTGGGCGGTCGCGGTCGCCTGCGAATATGTCTCGCCGATGTTCGGCTTCCCGCTGCCGGGCTTCGGCCGCTCGAAAACCAGCGACTGGACCATCGAGGGCGGGCATCTGGCCGAGCGCTGCCAGCTTTTCTGCATCGTCGCCCTCGGCGAGACGCTGCTGGCGACCGGCGCCACCATGGCGCATGCCGAGATCTGGGACGTGCCGATCCTCTCGGCGCTGCTCGCGACCTTCCTCGGCACGCTCGCCATGTGGTGGCTCTATTTCGGCACGTCGAGCAAGGATGCGACCGCCGCCATCACCCATTCCGACGATCCTGGCCGGATCGGCGCCTGGTTCCACTACATCCACGCCATCCTGGTCGGCGGCATCATCGCGACGGCGGTCGGCAACGATCTGGTGCTCGCGCATCCGCATGACGGGCTGAAGACGGCCTATGCGCTGATCCTTTCGGGCGGGCCGGCGCTCTACCTGCTCGGCAGCGCCTTCTACAAGAAGGTGGTGTACGGCGTCCTGCCGGCTTCACACATCGCGGGCGTCGCCGCGCTCATGGCCCTCATTGCCGTCGCGCCGAGCGTCGACCTGCTGACCATGGGCTGGCTGACGACGATCGTCCTGCTGGCGGCCGGCCTGTGGGAAGGCCGGCTGGTCCGCAGGCGGCGACGTCCGGGCAATCCTCATGAATTGCCGCACCGGGAACCGGCGCGATGAAGGCCTTCCATGCTTTGCGCCTCAGGCGGCCGAGCGAGCATCCGCACGATGCGCCCGCGGATGTGGTGGCCTTCTGGCGGGCATCCCCCGACCGATGGTTCGCCAAGGACGCGGCCTTCGACGCCACGTTTCGGAAGCGCTTCCTCGACCTTCACATGGCCGTCGCGGCCCGCCGACACGACAACTGGACGGCAACACCGGATGGCGCGCTGGCGCTGGTGATCCTGACCGACCAGTTTCCCCGCAATGCCTTTCGCGGCACGGCCCATATGTACGCGACCGACCCGCTCGCGCGCGCCTATGCCAGGCAGGCGCTCGACGCCGGGCACATGGAACGCGTCGAGCCGGACCTGCGGCTGTTCTTCTGCCTGCCCTTCGCCCATTCGGAGGATCTCGCCGATCAGGACCTGTCGATACGGCTCAACGCCGGATTGGGCCGGCCCTGGCTGGAGCACGCCGAGGGCCACCACGACATCATCCGCCGCTTCGGCCGGTTTCCGCACCGCAATCCCATGCTCGGCCGGATCCCGACGCCGGAGGAGGAAGACTACCTCAAGGCCGGCGGCTTCCGGGGCTGAAGACCGCGACGACCGTCGCCTCGCCATCGGCCATGATCGCGGCCCGCCTGAACGAGCCGCGCCCAGCCTTCGAGGCTGACGGGATGGCCGGCGGGATGCGTTGCCTAGTTCAGCAACCTGGCAAGGAGCGGCGCGGCCAACACGTTCAGCAGGCCGACCAGCACCATGACCAGGCCCGCGACGGCCCCCTCGGTATCGCCGATCTGGTGAGCGCGGGCGGTGCCGGCGCCGTGAGCCCCGACGCCGAAGAGCGCACCGCGCGCAAGCGCCGAACCGAACGGAATCCGTACCAGCATGACGTCGCCGATGACCGCGCCCACGATGCCGGTGACGACGACGAAAACCGCGGTCAGATCGGGAATGCCGCCGATGTCCTGCGAGACCTCCATCGCGAACGGCGTGCTGATCGAATGCGGCAGCAGGCTGAGCCGAAGCGACCCGTCGAGGCCGACAAGCATCGCCAGGCCCCAGCTCGACAGCATGGCGGTGAGGCTGCCGGCGACGACGCCGACCAGCAATACCGGCCAGTGGCTGCGAATGAGCGCGCGCTGTTCGTAGATCGGAATCGCAAAGGCGACGGTGGCCGGCCCGAGCAGGAGCACGAGCCACCTCGTCCCATGAATGTAGTCATGGTAGGTCGCGTGCAGCGAAAGCACGACGGCGGCGACGAGGACCGGCGTCACGGCCAGCGGCATCAGCCACCAGCGCGGCCACCTGCGGTACAGCCGCTTCGCAACCCAGTAGAAGCCGATCGTGACGACCGACCAGCACAGCGCCTGGCTGGCCGGTTCAGCGAGAAGCTGGTGCAGCCCGAACATGGCCGGCCCTCCACCGGTAGCACCAGTCCACCGCGAAGGCCGTCACCAACATGACGGCCGCCGTGCTCAGCAGAATGACGAACAGGATTTTCACGCCGACGAGGCCCAGGAACTCGCGATGATCGAGAACGGCCAGAACCGCCGGCACGAAGAAGAGCAGCATGTCGGCGAGAAGCCAGTCGGCGCCCCGCTTCACGCTGGGGACGCTCAACCGCCTCGTCGCCAGGAGCAGCAGGACGATCGCCAACCCGACGATTCCGCCGGGAAGCGGGATACCGAGGCCCCGCACCAGCGCCTCGCCGAGCAGCCAGAAGGCCACCACGAGACCGACCTGCAACGCGGCGGCACAGTGAACGATCGGTGATGGCCTGTTCGCGGTCATGAGGACGTATCCGGTTGGCGAGCGCAATTTATGCCGCGACGCAGTATGATGAAAATGAATTGATTGACTAACATCCATTCTGATATGGACTTGTCATGGAGTTTCGACCGCTGCGGGCCTTCGTCGAAGTCGTTCGCCAGGGAGGCTTCTCCCAGGCTGCCAAGACCGTGTTCGCGACCCAGTCCACCGTCAGCAAGGCGGTGAAGCAGCTCGAAGAAGAGATCGGCGTCCCCCTGCTCGACCGTATCGGCCATCGCAGCGTGCTCACCGCCGCCGGAGACGTGGTCTTTCGCCGTGGGATCAAGCTGCTCGCCGATCGCGACGATCTTCTCTCCGAGCTTGACGAGATCCGCGGCCTGAAGCGCGGGGTTCTCCGGCTCGGGCTTCCGCCGGTGGGCAGCAGCACCCTGTTCGCCCCCCTGTTCGCCGTTTACCGCCAGCGCTATCCGGGAATCGATATCCGCCTCGTCGAACATGGGAGCGACAAGCTGGAAGAGATTCTGCGCGCCGGAGAGATCGACTTTGCCGGCACGCTGCTGCCCGCCTCGGAGGAATTCGACTGGGTCTCCCTGCGCCGTGAACCGCTCGTCGCGCTGTTGCCCGCCGACCACCCGCTGGGCGCGAAAAGCGCCATAGGCTTCGACGACCTCAAGGCCATGCCGTTCATCCTGTTCGATAGCGGCTTTGCCTTGCATCGCATCATCCTTGACGGATGCCGCCGCCTGGGCTTCGAGCCGATGGTCGTCGCCCGCAGCAGCCAGGTGGACTTCATGATCGAGCTGGTCGGCGCCGGCCTCGGCGTCGCCTTCCTGCCCCGCATGATCGCGACCCAGCGCGAGCATCCGGCCATCCGCCATGTCCTTCTCGATGAGATGGACACGGAGTGGAACATGGTGATGGCCTGGCGCAGGGGCGCGTTTCTGTCGGGTGCGGCGCGCGCGTGGCTATCGTTGGTTCAAGAGGTCCACGCCGGCGCTGAAGCACCCTCGAGCACGCGATAGCATTTCCCTCTCGACTGACTTGTCGTCGAGCGCCGCGTTACCTCTCCCGGCTCCGCAGCGAACCTTCGTTGGTGAAGCCTGACAGGCGAGCACTCCAAGCAACGGAAAGGAACGCATCCATGACAAGAGTAGCAGGCGTCGTCGTGTTCAAGGCCAAGCCCGGCCTGGGCGAGGAAGCAGCCAACAAGATCGCCGCCGCGCTGCCCGCGGTCGAGGCGGAAGCCGGCACGACGCTCTGGCTCGTGCTGCGCTCGAACGCCGACGCGGACAAAATCTTCCTCGTGGACCTCTTCGACAGCGAAGGAAGCCTGAACGCCCACATGTCCGGCAGCGCCGCGGGCCAGATCTTCGCCACCGTCCCCGAACTGCTGGCCGCCGAGCCCGAGCTGCATCCGAGCGCGGTGGTCGCCTCGAAGCCGGCGGCATGAGCAAGACGGGATGTTGAGGTCAAAGCGACCCGTCGATCCGGGCCGCCATCCGCAGCCGGTCATCGGAACGCGCCATCATTGGCCGGTGCGGCAGCTCCCATTCCCCGCAGCCTCATCGAAGCGCTGAAGACCGCCCGACAAAATTCCTCCGAAGCCGAGTTACCTCGGAGGACGTCACAACGAACCACCTTACAGGCGCGCCGATGCAGCCGCCGTCCGCCAGCCGCAACAGGCGTGCTGGCTTAACTTTCAGGAGAACCAATATGTCCGATCGTCTGATGTCCACGCTGGTGGTTGGCGCCTTCGCCGCCGCCTTCGGCACGCTTGCCGTCATTCCTGCAAACGCCCAGGATTTCACGACGCAGCAGAAGAAGATCCAGGCCGAGAACACCGTGAAGGTGAAGTCCGGCAAGGTCGAGCCCTGCTTCGGCGTCGCGCTCAAGGGCCAGAACGACTGCTTTGCCGGCGCCGGCACCACCTGCGCGGGCACCAGCACCGCCGAATATCAGGGCAATGCCTTCAAGCTGGTGCCGACCGGCACCTGCACGGCCATCTCCACGCCGAACGGAATGGGCAGCCTCAAGCCCAAGGCCTGATCGCCTGCTCGGCCGGGCTCTTGAAGCCCGGCCATCTCTCTCCCGCGCCGACCGAGGGGAATGCCATGCCGGAAGCGACTTTCGAACCGTCCCAGAACGCGATGCCGAAACGTGCCGGCGTCGGCCTGAAGGCCGAGCACTACCGGACGATCATGGAGACCTCGCCCGATATCGGCTTCTTCGAGGTCCATGCCGAGAACTACATGGGCGCGGGCGGGCCGCCGCATCGCTACCTCTCGGCGATCCGCGAACGCTATCCGCTGTCGCTTCACGGCGTCGGCCTGTCGATCGGCGCGGATCGGCCTTTGGAGGGGGATCATCTCGCGCGCCTGAGGCAGCTGATCGATCGCTATTCCCCGGCGCTGTTCTCGGAGCATCTCGCCTGGTCCAGCCATGATGCCGGCTTTCTGAACGACCTGCTTCCCCTGCCCTATACGGACGAGACGCTCGCGGGCGTCGTGGAGCATGTCGATCAGGTGCAGGACGCGCTCGGGCGCCAGATGCTACTGGAGAACCCCTCCACCTATCTGGCCTTCGCCGAGAGCACATGGCGGGAAACCGACTTCATCGCCGAGATCGTCCAAAGGACGGGATGCGGTCTTCTGCTGGACGTGAATAATATTCACGTCGCCTGCACCAACCAGGACTGGGATCCGGTGGCCTATCTGGATGCCTACCCGCTTTCCCACGTGCAGGAGATCCATCTGGCCGGGTTCGCGCCCGATGCCGACGAAGAAGGTCGCCCCCTGCTGATCGACGCGCATGACCGGCCCGTCGCGGAGATCGTCTGGGGGTTGTTCGCCCAGGTGATTGAACGTATCGGCCCGGTCCCGACCCTGATCGAATGGGACGCCAACCTGCCCGATTGGCCGACCTTGAAGGCCGAATCGGAGCGCGCCGAGCGTGTCATGGCCGACATCGACCCGACCCACCGACATGCCCCCGCCCTGGCCCACATAGACTGATCCCGGAGACATCACATGCCGGCGCGGAGAGTTGCGATCTATTATGCCTGGAGCCGGCCGGAGGAGGCCGGAGCTCCGCTCGACATCATCGAGAACCGTTTCCCGGCCCTCTTCGAGAGCCGCCGCATGCTCTTTCCGCGGTTCGAGGAATTGAGCGATCCGTCACGCTTCGATCAGGGCATCGGAGGTTTCCTCGATCACATCATGAAGCAGAACTTCGCGGCTTTCGCGACGCTGGGAGAGGCGATCACCGGGCATCCGGTTGTCGAGATCGAGCGTGTCGGCGGCGATGGCCGGCTCGTCCCGCTCGGGTCCGAAGCGCTCGACGGCATCGACACGCTCATCATCATCAGTTTCGACTCGCTGCGGACCGACCAGCAGGCGAGCCCGGTCGAAATCGATTTCGTCCGCTCGTTTCTCTCCGCGCCGGATCACCTCCTGTTCGTCGGCCCGCATCACGACATCGGCGAGGAAGAGGCGGATTCGCACGAGGAGATGGTCGCGCGGCAGGTCGCCGACTTTCTGCATCACGGCGACAAGACCATTCCGCCGCGACAGGGGTTCGGCGGCTTCGGGCGTTCGCTGCTCGCCGGCCTGGGCGCGCCCGTCGAGAACCGGTTCGGACTGCGCCCGGCCTCGGAGGCCGACGGCACGCCGTCGCCGATCGACGTCGAGGCCTCACTCGACCACCTTCATCTGCTCTCGGGCGTGGGCACCTTCAATCTTCATCCGCACCTGCCGCATTTCGAGCGCATGGGCGAGGCCGTCGCGACACTCGACGTGCTGGCACGCCAGAAGATCGATCTTGCGGCGCCGCCCCATCCCTTCACGGCCGACGGCCGCGCCTCCTTCGACGCCTTGCTGCAGTCGAAGCCGGACAGCTTCGCCGGCACGCTGCTGGTTGGCGACGCGACCCTGTGGAGTTCGACGGCCGGCGGCCTCGACAGCCTCCGCGCCTTCTGGACCAACGTCGTTCAGCGTCCCCATCGAGGAGATCGCCCATGACCGGCTCGATGCGCCGTTCGTTCCGGGGGATCGAGGGCACGCAACACGATGCCGGCATGGGTGGGCTTGCCGACCGGCAGGCTGACTTCGCCAGGGCGCTCCTTGATCCGCGCCAGCCGGCTCCCGCCGGTCTCGTAGGTCCCGACGGACTGCCGAGCGCCAGGCGGTTCGCCGTCTATCGCAACAATGTCGTCGTCGGGCTGATCGAGACCCTGAAGGCGGCCTTCCCGGTGGTCCATCGTCTCGTCGGCGAGGAATTCTTCGCCGCCATGGCGCGCCTATACGTGATGGCGGAACCGCCGGCCTCTCCGATCATGCTCGACTACGGCGCCGGCTTTCCCGGTTTCATCGGACGCTTCGAGCCCGCCGCGGTGCTCCCCTATCTCCCCGATGTCGCGCGCCTCGAACGGGCATGGGCGGAAGCCTATCACGCGGCCGACGCATCGCCGTTGCCGCCGTCGGCTCTCGGCCAGGTGCCGCCGGACGATGTGCCGGCACTGCGGCTCGTCCTGCACCCGTCCGTCCGCATCGTCAGGTCCACTTTCCCGGTCGTGCGCATCTGGCAGGCGAATGTCGATGGCCACGGCACCGCGCAAATCGACTTCGATGATGGTGGAGACGAAGCCCTCGTCGCCCGCCCCGATGCGGATGTGGAGGTTCGGACGCTGCCGGGTGGCGCCGGCACATTCATGGAAGCTCTGCAGGCAGGTTTGCCAATCGTCGACGCCGCGAAGGAAGGACTGTCCGCCAGTGCGCGCTTCGATCTTGCCGGCACGCTGCGAGGCATGATCGAGGCCGGAATCATCGTCGGCCATGACGTGCGGCCGGCCCGGTCGATGGAGGCCGCATGAAAATGGCGCCGATATCGTCGAGCAGGGCCGGCGCAACGGTCCGTCAGGTGGTCCGCCAGGTGCTTCTCGGGATGGAGGCGGGCGCGCAATGGATCGCTCCCCCCGTCCTGCGTATTGCCCTGGCGCTTCCCTTCCTTCGCTCCGGCCTCACGCGGTGGGATGGCTTCCTGTCCCTCTCGCCGGGGACGCTGTTCCTGTTCGAGGAGCAGTTCGTGCTGCATGTCTTCGGCGGCGAGTATGCGCTTCCCGCGCCCGATCAGTCGGCCCTGTTGACCGCAATCGCTGAAATCGTGCTGCCCCTCCTGCTGATCCTCGGCCTCGGCACACGCTTTGCCGCACTCGGCCTGCTGATCATGACCGGCGTGATCCAGCTGGTGTTTCCCGACGGCTGGGCGAATTTCCACCTGTACTGGGCGGCACTGGCCATGGCCATCATGGCCATGGGCCCCGGTGCGGTCTCGCTCGACTACTGGATCGGCAAAAGCGTCGTTGGACTGGATTTGCCGGGGGCGACGCGGTGATGCCTCGCCATCGTCCCAAAGGTCCGCACGGCGATGCCCCCTCTGCATCCGCGATCTCCGGGAGGTGGCGCGATGCAGGATGACGGTCGCCGGCGTCTGACGCTCGTGGCCTCGGATGGCGAGGCCACTGTTGAACGGGCGAAGGCCGCGCCGGGGGAGCCGGAGGCCGCGGCATCGCGCGATCTCGACTGGACAATCCTCATGGCGCGCGCGCAGGACGGCGATACGGTCGCCTATCTGCGCCTTCTCCAGGAGATCACCCCCTATCTCCGATCACTGGTCAGGCGATGGCACAAGGACCCTTGGGACATCGAAGATACCGTGCAGGACATATTGCTGACCCTTCATTCGATCCGGCACACCTACGATCCTTCACGGCCGTTCGGCCCCTGGCTGGTCGGCATCGCCCATCGCCGCGCCATCGACCGGCTGCGTCGACGCGGCCGGCAGGCGCTGCGTGAGGCCCCGCTCACCGCCGAGCATGAGGCAACCGCCGCGGCGTCCGACAACCATGATGATGAGTTTGACAGGCATCGCCTGACCGAGGCTCTCGGCGGCCTGCCGCCGATCCAGCGGACGGCTGTCGATCTCCTCAAGCTCAAGGAAATGTCGCTGAAGGAAGCATCCGAAGCGACCGGCCTGTCCGTCGCCTCGCTTAAGATGGCGACCCATCGAGCGCTTCGGAACCTGCGGAGCCTGCTCCCGGATCGGAGGGATTGGTGATGGACACGTCCGACCTGATCCGCTCGCTCGCCACCAACGCCCCGCCGGTCAGGCGCCTGCGTCCGCCGCTGGTCCGCGCCATCGGATGGCTCCTGCTCGCGGCCACGATCATGGCCCTCATGACGGTCAGCCACGGCGTGCGCCCGCAATTCGCGGAACGCATGCAGGATGCGGTGTTCGCCATCAACATGATCTCGTCGCTGCTGACCGGCGTCCTTGCCACCATCGCCACCTTCTTCGTCAGCCTGCCGGACCGGTCCCGCCGGTGGCTTCTCCTGCCCGTCCCGCCGCTCGTCGTCTGGCTGTCGACCATCGGCTACCAATGCTTCGCCGGCTGGGTGCCCGTGCCGCCGGGAGCCATCACCGTCGAGGCCGCGTCCGGCTGCCTTGCCACGCTCGTGCTGACCAGCCTGCCCCTGTCGCTGCTGATGTTGGCGATGCTCCGCTACGCGGCGGCGCTCCGGCCCACGTCGGTCATCCTGATGGGGAGCCTCGCCGTCTCGGCGATCACCGCGACGGCCCTGTCGATGTTCCATCCGCTCGACGCCACCGCGATGGTCCTCGGCTGGAATCTGGGCACGGCGGTTCTGTTCCTCGCCGGTGCCGCGATCTTCAGCCGGAAGGTGTAGCGATTATGCACTATGTAAAGTGCATAATCGCGGCTGCTGCTGAGGAGCGTCGTGAAAACTGGCGTCTGGTGCGGTTGTGGAATTTTTCGAGAGAGCCAAAGGCTTTTGAGTTGCGGCCGCCGCTAGAAGCGCATGTGTCGTTGATGGCGACCAGCTATCAGGCCAACTTCTTATAATGGCTGCCAGCTGCCTGGCAGTCGTGGGCGCATCAGGCGCAATGCCTCGAGTTGACCCATTGCAGACGTCGGCTAGATCCGTTCCTCATGGGTTGGCGTGCGCTGCATGCCGGCTTACCGATGCCCCGACGAGCCGCCGGCGTAGGAGGCGCACACGCTGCATTAGCCTTGGCGCAACGAAAAGGCGTTCAGTCTCGCAGTTGATTGTCGAGCAACCAACCGCCAGAGTGAGCGTTGTCTAACGATGGGCAACATGGCGCATCGCTCTAGTTTGGAAGGTATCGTCGATGAAAGTCTTGTCGGTACTAAGGGTCGGGCTCCTCGCATTGGCAGCGCTCATCGGCGCCGTATCGATGGCGAGCGCCGCTGACGGTTCAATCAGCATCCGTATCTTGAAGGCCGGGTTCGTGGTCGGCGGATCAGCCGGAGACGGCGTGCTGACGTTTCAGGGCCGCAAATATCCACTCTCGGTCGGGGGGCTGAGTTATGGCTTCACCTTCGGCGCTTCAGAGACACGATTTCATGGAAGGGTCAAAAATATCCGACGTCCGTCTGACGTTTCTGGAGTCTATGCCCAGGGCGGTGCTGGCGCCGCCCTCGGAAAGGGCGCGCAAGTTGTTGTCCTGACTAACCAGAACGGCGCCGTTTTGGAGCTAAGCGGCGAGCAAAAGGGCGTAATCGTCAGCCTTGATTTGAGCGGACTAGCTTTGTCGCTGAAGTGAGGATTTCCATGGAGTATCGGGGCCCTCGATGAACTCCGTCCCCGCCTTCATCAGCCCCACCGGCATCGCCCGCCGGTGCGGCTGTCCCGAGCGCACGCTGCGCCAGATGGCGAGAAATATTGGCGCATGCCGGATATTCGGTGAGACTATGGTTCTCACCGACAACGACGTCATGGCCCTAATGGAGGCCGCGCGTCCATGCCCATCACCATCTGTAAGCGCGGGGACGTCTGGCACTTCCGCGGCTCCTTTCCCAGACGTCGGATATGAGGAACGACTGGCACGGCAGACTGCACATTGAGGCGTCACCAAGACACCGCGGGCGGACTTGGAGCGGCCGCGAAATAGCAGGTATGCCGGCGATGCGGCCACCCGACCGGCCTCTCCTGACTCATCTGAGACCTTCGGAGGGTCCGCTTACGGCACCTACTCCAATACTCCCGGGATGCTTATGACGGGCCTAGGCTACCGAAGTCAAATGTCACAGTGCCTTGGCTAGGTCCTTCCACGGCATAGTCTTGATCGCTGGATTAGACATCCAGTCGGGCGCGCGGGCCGGCGGGCGATCACCCTTGTACATCGCGATCACTCGCTTGCCGAGGTCTAGGCTCGTCTTCACTTCCCAGGCGACCCAGTCGCTGGAGGCCGTATTTTCCGAGACGTAAACCACGGTGGTCGAGGCCTGGTTGATGCGTTCCTTCAGTCTCGACTTAATGTACTCGGCGCGATCACTGTCGTAGGGCTCGCGCACCGAGCGGTCGTTAAATTCAATATCGCTTTTTTCGTTCTTTGCGTGGGCCCGAACAAGATTAACTTCGTCAATGTCGTCCATAGAGAAACTTAGGAAAATGTTCTTCCGGCCACCCTCTAACGCCTCCTTAGCCTTCTGCTCCAAGCCCTTTACATCACCAAGACGGCTGTAGCCGCCGCTACTGCTGCCGCCCATTAGTTCGATCCTTCGAAAAGAAACTCCCGGCAGGCGATGCACTCCCCGCACGGTTCTTCCTGCCCCAAGTGGCAGGAATAAGATCCCTTCAACCCTTTACTCCTCGGCGAGGCGGACTACGTCCCGTTTGTGAAATTCCGACAATGGGGCGAGAACGCGCACGGATCGGCCGACCGCCATTTTGAGCGTTGCTTCGGCGGAAGCGAGGAATCGGCGAGTCTGGTCGGGAAACAGACTCGCATCCTCATGAAGAAGACCGATGGTAACAACGTCGGCGTCAACCTTCGCGGCGTGGGCTGCCGCGGCGAGAAGGAACAGCAAGTTCCGCCCAAGCGTGAAGGCGTCCTTGTAAACGTCTTGGGTCGGGTCGGTGAGGCCTGATTTAATCAGGCGGCCGAACCCAGAAAGATCGGCCACGACAGGTGCTGGAAGCACCTAGTTGACGCATGCCACGAACACAAGCAGCTAATTCTTGGTCGCGTGCCCTCTGCCCGTAGTCGATGAACAGAGGATGCTGCATCAGCCCAGTCTCCTGAGATAGGCGGGCGACGAGGAGGGAGTCGAGGTCTCCCGAGACAAGAGCGACGACGCTCATGCTGATACCTCCTTGGCGGATCGGCCGGAGGCGACCCGCATAACGATCCAGACTGCCCAGTCTAGCAGGCCAACTGGAAGGCCGAACCCGGCCGCGTGGTCGCGAAGAACCTGTTCGTCCCGAACCTAGCTGGACATCGAGCGGGCCGCCGCAGGCTTGGCGGCCAGTCCCATGAGTGCCATATAACCGATGATGTGACGGTCGAGGATGGCGAGCTCATAGGTTGCCCCGATATTCCTCAGGAACATGCTTGCCTGTTTGGGTCCCATCCCCGGGGCATTGCGGACGAACCATGCTCGGCTAGCATGATGGTCAGAGAAGCCCTCCAGCAGGGACTTTAGGCCGCCGCCTTCCCGCTGAATCTCCGACCAGGTCAAAGCCAACTCACGCGCGCGGCTGTTAGGAAAACGGTACCTACGAACCCTGCCTCCAAACTCTAGGTCCTCGCGCAGTATATCGCCGAGGACGATCTCGAGCGTCTCTGCGGAGTGGCTGTCGTCGAGTAGGATGGCGCTTTCGCATAGGCGCGCCGAGGCAGCCTGAGCGAGGGCGTAGGGCATCCTTGTCGGCCAAGACCCATTTCCCAAAGGACTTCATGTCTCACTCCACAATGGCAGCACGTGTATGGCCTTAAGTCCGCAGAGCCGGCAAGAGGAGCAGCTGCCACCAGGCTCTGGCTGTCCGGCGTAAGCACGAATGACCAGGGATCGCGATGCTCTGAGCGGCCACGGTTTCCATGATCTTCGTCTGTTGGTGCCTACGGAGTTCCGGGCTCATGCAGCAACCTTGCTGCGACTGGCCTCAACCAGTTTGGCGATGACGCTTTCGATCGAAATGGCCCCCTTCCGCGCCCCTCGACCCTGATCGGCAAAGTCAATCCAGCCCTCATTGAAGCCGTCAATCATCCCGCCGGCAAAGGTCCGAGCATTTTTGGACTTCGTAAGGAGATCGAGCTCGATGCCGGCGCCGCGTGATCCGTAGCGGCGCCATGTCCGCTTCTCGGCAAGCCACAAATGTCTGCGGCTGGCGCTCTTCGACTAGGCGCTTTCAAAAAAGCGGTGGAGCGGCCTTGCTCTGCCCTCGCGGAACAGACTGGCAACCTCCACCTGTCACGAGCCGCCGGAATTGGCCATCGGTGCGGTCGTTGAAACTGTCAAGCTGATCCAGGCCCGCAGCGACGATGCCGACGAGCGTCAGCATCATCACCGCGATCCCGATCGACGAGACTTCGAGCATGGCTCGGACCTCCACGACTACATAATACTGCCTAGCGTTATTTGACCCGCGTTGGGGGACACCTGGTCTGACGAGAACGGGAAGATGCTGACGGATTGAGGCGTGCGTCTGGGGAGCGTCCGGCCAAAACCGGGGCTCTGGGTCGGAGCTAGCTCCCCGGACTCTGCTAGAATGGGATGGCGAAGCGGCCTGCCTGGTTCAGCAAGCGCGGATATAAGCATTTCGACGCGCCGGTAGGCGAAGCCTATGCAAGCAACCTCGAGGCCGGAGCCTGTATCAGGCGGCACGCCTGGTCGCCTCTCATCCATTATGAAAAACGGGTCAAGCGCTACAAGCGAGATGACGGCAAGACGGTCTACAAGTCCAGGCCGATCATGTACGCGTCCCATCGCAACGCCTGCATCCTGTCGAAATACGCTGCGGACGTGACCCGGCGGCTTGATGAGTTCTACCAGCTCGAAGGCTTGACGGACCATGTCATCGGCTATCGCCGCCTCGGCAAGTCGAACTACGATTTCGCCGCCGCTGCCGCTCGTTTCGCGAAGGCCAATGCCTCCTGTATTGTGCTGTGTTTCGATATCTCTGGCTTCTTCGACAATCTCCATCACCGCCTGCTCAAGGAGCAGTTGAAGCGATTGCTCGGCAGCGCTGAACTGAGCCAGGATTGGTATGGCGTCTTTCGGCACGTGACGCGCTTCAGCTACATCAGCCGCGCCGCCCTTGCGGCCTATCCGGACATCGGGTCGCGATTGAGGTCGCGCAAGCCCGAACCCGTCGCCTCGATCGCCGAGGTGAAGGCCGCTGGCATCGCGATCACCTCGAATCCGAATGCCTTCGGCATCCCGCAGGGCACGCCGATCAGCAGCGTGTTCTCGAACCTCTACATGGTCGATGTCGACCGGGCCATGGCGTCCCTTTGCCGTGACCATGGTGCGCTGTACCAGCGCTACTCCGACGACATCCTCGTGATCTGCAAGCCCGAGTACGAGGCGATGATCCAGGATGCCCTGATGGACGCCATCAAGGCCGTGAAGCTGGAGATTAACAGCACGAAGACCGAGCGGGCCGCATTCGATGCCAGCGGCACGGCGTGCTTCCAGTATCTCGGGTTCAACGTTACCGATAAGGGCGCATCGATCCGGCCGAGCTCATTCGCGCGGCAATACCGCAAGCTGAAATACAGCATCAAGAAGACCCGTCTACTCGGCGAGCAGGCGATTGCCGATGGGCGTGCTGATAAGATCTACACGAAGCGATTGAGGCGCCGGTTCTATCCTGTCGGTGTCAGGAACTTCTCTGCCTATGGCCGCAGGGCGGAGAAGGCCTTCGACGCCGGCGATATCGCGCGGCAGATACGCCGTCTGGAACGTCGTGCAGATCAGGCCATACGCGATCTTAATCCTTGACCTGCGAATGGTCGGCGATCATGCGATCACTATAGCACTTCACGTTGTTGGCGATCGTTGAAGAGCGAGGCCCCAACGCAGTAGCGCTGGTAGAGAATGATAGTCACGACCTGCGCCAGGATGCGCCGGTGCCCCTCTTCCATGCTGTCGAAATGCATCTGGCCGAAGTCGAGCGCGGCATGGACGCGTCCGGTCGCGGCACTGACAAGGCGGGCCTCATGCAGATCGGCCGATGCCGCCTGCTCCAATAGCGACGCATAGTCGGCGACGATCCAGCGGTTGCCTTTCTTTTGCTGAGGCCACTTGCTTGCCCCCAAATAGGCCTTGATCAACGCGCCCCCGTCGTCATGGTAACGAGTGGGTCGCACAACTCCTGCGATCTCGTCGATGACGAGGTTGAGATCAGCCGCGAAACTGTCTTCCTCCGGGACGCAGCGCAGGCCGTCGAGGTCCCACACGACCTCCCAGGACGAGGCGATATGGTCCAGTGGACGCAGGCACAAATAGTCCAGCGCATCGGACCGGGCGAAGAATCCGCGAACGGCGTCCGCGTTATGAATGAGCGGGTTGCGCAAAGCAATTCCCCTCCTGCCGCCTAGTTCCGCCATTTCTGCTTCAGCTCGCGATTGAACCACCGCTTGCCCGCAATCTCGACACCACCCACCGAGCAAAACGCGAGATAGTGGATATCCGCGCTCCTCTAAGGCCTCAGACAGACGCCCAAAGCGAATACCGTCAAGCGTCCGCTTTCCGGCGGGCGTCGAATGTCGGCAAGGACGCGGGACCCGCCTATATGTACGCTATCCTACGCTAGAGCTCTCCCCTCCTCTGAAGTCGCTTTACTTCGCTCGGGGATTGGACTCGGATCGGATGAGTAAGTTTTGAGGGGGAGATCAACGCCGCTCGACGGAAGTCAGAAACAGACCGAACGGTAACGGCACGGCAGCGAAGACCACCGCCGAAACTACGCTATTGCCGCCGTTTGTATCCGTCACTCCCACTCGATGATTAACCGGAGCAGTAAGTATTTGAATTATCTATGAGTGTAAAACGGAGAAATAGGCGATTACCGTCAGATATACCGTCAGAATCGCACGCAATTGATTTTCCACAATAAATGTGGCGCGGTGCGCGGCATCGATCTGTACGTTTGCATTATATACGAAGCGCGGGAGAAATAGCTAGAGCCGATCGCAAAAATCCGCGATTGACTGTGATAGATGGCGAATCCATGTGCGCGCTCCGCGTTGCTCTGCGGGCTACGCATTCGACGCCCTCCAGCCTTCACCTGGCTTCCAACGCTCATCTTTTTCAGCGGACGCGATCAAGGGAAGCAGAAATCCGGCGAGGTCGGAGACGACGGCAGTCAGCTCCGTCGGCGCCGAGGCCATTCGCTCTCGCCCCAGGAAGGCCTTCCACTGCCGCCCCCAGGCCTCGGCGTAAGCGTCGCTCAGGCCGATCGGCTTCTCGGTCGGAAGCATGGTCTCGCGTCGCGCAAAGGTCTGGCGAACGGCCTCTGCAAGCGATGCCCGATCAAATTCGAACGTCTGCGCGATCAGCCAGAGATCGTAGAAATCCTTCAGCCGGCTGTTCGCAATACCGAGCTGGACGAGCGCCTGGAATTTCTCGGCAACCACCGTCGTCACCGGATAAGCGCGCAGGCGGGGTGCTGGCGCGTCGAGCAGTGGCGGATACACGATCTCGACGGGTCCCGGCGTGACGGCATCACCAAAGCCGATGTCCACTTGGATAGGAACGCGGGCGCCTGCGATCGTCGCAGAGGTGCGCACGCGAATGCCGCCGTATTCAACGTCCTCCCGGATCGGAACAGCCGTGATCGCTACAATATCAAATACGACGCCATCGTCATCGACCGACTGCCCGCAGATCTCTCGAAAGACCTCTCCGATCGCCTCCGGGCTGTTCTCGCCATAGCCGAGGAAATCGAGATCGCGTGTAGGCCGGAAAGGATCTGCCACCCAGGTCACGAACAGCATCGCACCCTTCAGGATGAAGCGGTCGCGATGAGGTGACAGGCTCAGTCGATACAGAAGCCGTTCCAGCGCATAGCGCGTCAGCAGAATCTGAAAGTCCGTGCGTTCGACACGAGACCGGTCGAGCAGGCGAGCCCGGACCGAAGCACCGACGTTTTTCCTTGGTTCATGTGCCATCGGCTACCGTCGCTTCCACATAGGGCCTCATGGTCGACCAGACCTTTCCCTTTGTCCCATAGGTCCAGAGCTGGTCGCTCGTGACTTTCCGCCGTCGAAGTCCCTCACGCAGGCCTTCCAGAGCGACATCCAGTCCGACCTTCGCCCGATAGCGAAAGCAATCGACGATCGTCCGCGCTGGATTTGTGATCGACACCTCGATGCCATCGATGGAATGCCGCTCGACACCGTCTGCCAGAGATGGGCCTGTAAATCGCACGAAGCGGATGGGCGGATAATCGATTTTGGGACGCCAGGCGGTGCGATCGATGGCCATCCAAACGGCGGATGGCATTTGCAGAGTCAGCTCATGGAATTGCAGCGCTGAGGTCAGGCAGATGACGCCTTTGGGAACGAGCACCGAAGCTTCCGCCAGAATGCGAGCCGCATCGCCCGAACTATCCGCAAGCTGATAGAGACCGCGCGCGGGGCGAATGACCGCCCCGTCCCGGACAAGACGGGCCAGCGTTTCCGGGCCGATGCCGTGGGCGGCAAAGTCCTTCAGCCGCATCATCGGGCACGTTTTCAGCAGTTTGAGCGCTTGAGCGCGTTGAGAATCCATGGCCGTAGCGATGTGATGTTTCCTCGGCAGATTCGGAATACAGCAGAGGTTTTATCACATTCTCAGGAAACGGCAATCCGATGCGATTGCTCCTCGAAGTGGCCGCTTGCGCGCGGGCACCGCCAAAGCGCGGGCTCTGACTTTGCCCCTGGTGCCAACGTATGTTCGCCGCTCTCCAGGAGGCAAAGCAATTGACGCGCGGCAGCCCTCGCGAATGAGAGCGCCTTACGTGTGATCCATCAGGTCGTCGACCGTTCTGGCCTTAATGTATCGAGTTGGGTTCGGTCCGGAGGCGAGTGCGCTGAAGTGCGCCTCCCCGCACGCGATTTTGCCGGCTTCGATGTCGCGCAAATCATCCACGAAGAGGCTGCCTTTGGTCTCTACGACGAAATAGAGACGCTCTTCGCCACTGACTTCGACCAGAACCGCCCAATCGGGATTGTAGGTGCCAAGCGGAGTCGGCACTTTGAACCACCCAGGCAGCTTGGCGTAGATCTTCACGGACTCGTTCTTTTCGAGCTGCTCTGCGAATGTCCGTTCAACACCTCCGGAATCATAGACGACGTGCTCGAAGACCGACTTCTGCGCGTCCTTGAGCATGTTGCGCAAATAGCCGGTCAGTTCCTCCTGCGCGAAAAGCTCCTGCGCGTAATAGTGCTCGTCGCCGATCGGCTGATATTTGATGCCGTCGACAATGGCCAAACGCTTGGTCCGGTTGATGACCTCGCCGGCGATCTCGATGAAGGCTTGCGGATTGCGCTTGAAGTCGGTCAAACGGCCGCACTCGGTCAGAATGCGGACGAGGCTCTTGCGGGTGAGCTGGGTCCGGTCCTGAAGATCGGTCAGCACGTCGGGCAGGACAATGTCGCCTTCCTCGATCGTGATGATCGTCCCGCTGTCCTTGGCGTGCTCCTTGGCCTCGACGCCACCCTGACCAATGGAAAGATCGGCCTTCCTGACCCGCACGCGGGCTTTGGAGACGGGCGGGCCGTTGGCGATGGCCTTGGCGCAATCGGTGATCAGCTTTTCATTGTCGAAGTGAACGCGATAGGTCGTCTTGTGCTTGATGCGGTCCCAGAGCGCCTGGAATTCGGCGCTCTCAAGAATGGCCTGCCGTGTCTTGACGGTGACGCGCTCGTCGGCGTTCTTGATGTCGAGCTTCCCGGCGACCTTCTTCAGCACGTCGCGAACCGCGCCGAGATGGGCGGCGAGCGCCACCGGCAGCGCGAGGGTTCCGTCCTTCAGGGCGGTGCGCAGCGTATCCTGCACCTTGCCCTTGGTATCGACGAAGCCCTCGGCCTTCAGGTGATCGAAGATGGCGGCGGATTCCTCGAAACCCAGCATTCCGGTCGAGCCGTCCGGATTGACCACCGGGATGGTCGCGAACTGGTGCTTCTCGACGATGCCGAACTTGATGCCGGTGTCCTTCTCGATCTCCTTCTGCAGGTTCTCGGCGAAGTCCTCGTAGCTCTCGGTGGCGATGACGGTCAGCGTGTTGATGTCGAAGCCGCGGAGGCGTTCGCCATTCTGGTTCACGCACAGCCTGAGGCCGCGGCCGATGGTCTGCCGCCGCTCGCACTCGGTACCGATCTCGCGGAGCGCACAGATCTGGAAGACGTTGGGATTGTCCCACCCCTCCTTCAGGGCGGAGTGCGAGAAGATGAACTTCAGCTTCGTCTCGAAGCTGAGCAGCTTCTCCTTGTCCTTCATGATCAGGTTATAGGCACGCTCGGCATTGTCGCGGCCTGCCTGATTGTTGTCGGCCGTATCGGTCCAGCGCCGCGCCTTGTCGATCGAGAAATAGCCGTCGTGCACCTCCTCGGCTTCCGACGTTACGTCGACCTCCTTGAACAGGCTGACGAAATCCGGAAGCTTGGCCGCGCGGCGATACTCCTCTTCGAAGATGCGGGCATATTTGCCCTTCACGGGATTGCCGGCGGCGTCGTAGGACCGGTAGTGCTCCACCGCGTCGATGAAGAACAGGCTCAGCACCTTGATTCCGAGCGGCGCCAAGCGCTTTTCTTTTACCAGATGCTCGTGGATCGTGCGGCGGATCATCAGGCGCTTCAGCGCGTCGGCATCGACATCGCCGACGGCTTGACCCGGCTGGAGAAACTCCTCGCTGCCCGGCAGCTTCACCTCCAGGAGCTGATTGTCGCGTCCGGCGCGGATTTCCCCGATGCGGCAATCGGCATAGATGGCGCGCTTGGTCAGCTCCTCCAGATCGTCGCCATCCTGAACCGTCACCTCCTGGCGACGCACTTGCTTGCCATCGAGCACGTCGATTTCAACGCGCGCTGTGATGGTTCCCTTGGCGTTGCTGGCGGAGACAAAGCGGACATAGGCCTTGTTGTGGCCGCCCTCCACTTCGAGCGAGGCGACTTCAATCTGCTTGACCAGCTTGCGCTCGTAGGCGTCGACCGCGTCCAGGCGGAACACCATGTGATGTTTGTCGACGTGGGTCGCCGAATAGCGCAGCGTGCAAAGCGGATTCATCTCGCCGAGGGCATTCTTGCCAGCGCCAGAAAGGCCGCCGTCGACGCTCTGCGGTTCGTCCACGATCAGGATCGGCCGCGTCGCGCGGATGAGGTCGATCGGCCGTTCGCCGCCCGTCTTCTCGCTGTCCTTGTAAAGGTTATTCACATCCTTCTTGTTGATGGCGCCAACCGTCACCACCATGATCTGGATGTTGGGACTGGTCGCGAAATTGCGGACCTGTCCGAGCTTGGCGGAATCGTAGAGGAAATAGTCGAAGGGCTGCCCAGAATAGAGACCCTTGAAATGCTCCTCGGTGATCTGGAGCGTCTTGTAGACGCCCTCCTTGATCGCGACCGACGGCACGACGATGACGAACTTGGTGAAGCCGTAGAGCTTGTTCAGCTCGAAGATGCTGCGGAGATAGACATAAGTCTTGCCCGTGCCCGTCTCCATTTCCACCGTGAAGTCGCCTGAGGTCAGCGCGGAGGATGGAGCCAAGCCGTTGCGGAGCTGGATATCTTTCAGGTTGGCGATGATCTCATCGTCCAGCAGCGTGAGCCGATTGCCGATGCCGAGTTCGCTCTCGACCAGCCCGAGCTCGCCCTGAAGTCCGCCCGCGTCCTGCCGGGTCACGGTGAACTCGGTGCGGTTGATCTCCTGCCCACGGAACAGATCCGCGAGGGACTGTCAGGAATTTCGTGTGCGGGGCGGCGGGGTTGAACATCAGGCCGCCATGGCCCTTGTGAAGCGCTCGCCG